>JABSRG010000051.1 GCA_013215165.1 Opitutales bacterium
ACTGACTTCCTTGATCGGAAGTCCGCCAAAGCCAACCACTTTTTAATTTTTTAGCGCATCCCTATGGGATGGCTGTGCATATTTTGACAAAAAAATGCTCTTACTTGATAATTTTGTCATGAAGCGATATTTGTGGAGTGAAGTGTCTCCAGACGAAGCCGCGGTTCACATTGGAACAAGCCGCTTAAACAGCGGGAGATGGACTTCGCGGCATGACCATGACTTTTTTGAATGTTTCTGGTGTCTTGAGGGACGCGGTGCCTACTGGCTGAATGGCGAGGAAATTGAATTGCGCCGCGGCGACTTTTGGCTGGTTCGGTCCACAGACGTCCATGCTTTCCTAGCCCGTGGGACTGATCCCCTAGTCTTCACTAATGTTGCTGTCAGTGCAGCGGTCTTTGAGCGGGCGAATTATCTCGATCGCTCGGTCCACGCGTTGTGGCATGGTGAGCGTCGCCATGTCATTGGTGGGTCTGAAGTGACGTCTCTGGACACTTTAGTTCAAGAGGTCGCAGCAAGTAGCCGCGATGCCCTTGATGCGCTATTCTTTCTTATCGGTCTGTTAAGGATAGTGCGTCGACCTTTGGCCTTTAGTAGGAAGTCTGGCATGCCCCGTAGGCTCGAGGAGGCTTTGGTCGTTGGTCGCAGTCCAGAGCATTTAAGGGGCGGTCTAGTCCGGTTGCGCCAATTGTCTGGATACTCAGCGGAACACCTAAGTCGCGTGTTTCGGAAGCACCTGAAAATAACCCCTACCGAATGGTTGAATCGCGAGAGAATCCTACATGCTCGACGTTTGCTCGAAGCAACCTCGCTAAGCGTCCTAGAGATTTCTTTGGAATGTGGGTTTGAGAGCGCCAGTCATTTTCATAACGAGTTCCGCAAGCGCGTGAAACAGACACCCAGGCGTTACCGAACCCGCTTGCTGGAAGTCTCCGGCCTAGCCAGCGAGCGTTCTGATAATCTCGACAATGGGTAAGAAAAGGGCAATCACGATGAAGCCTACTACGACCGCAAGAAAAACGATCATTATCGGCTCGATAATGGAGGTTACCGCATCCACAGCATTGTCTAAATCCTTGTCATAATTATCAGCGATCCGATTGAGCATTTCGGCTAGATCCCCCGTCTCTTCTCCGACGTCTACCATAGAAGTGACCATCGTAGGAAATACGCTTTCGCGATCCATCTGAACCGAAAGTTGTTCACCATCACGAACGGCGTTGTGGATGCGATCGATCGCTTTTTCATAGATGCCGTTTCCCACGATTTCGCGTGTGATGTTGAGCGCTTCAAGTATGGGCACCCCACTCGACATGAGGGTGCCAAAGGTTCGCGTGAAACGGCTGATTACCGCCTTGGTGGCTAAGTCCCCGATTTTCGGAAGTTTTAGGGACAGACTGTCGATCACCGCTTTTCCTACTTGGACTTGACCTGCGTAAGACAGGCCGAAGATGCCGCCGCCGACAAGCAGGATGAATGCGATGATGTTCTCTTTGAGGAAATTACTGATATCTACAACAAATTGGGTCAGCCAGGGCAGGGGGGCGCCTTTCAGCATGCTGTCAAAAATCCCTTGGAAGCTCGGGACGACCACGATCATGAGTAGCACGACAATACCCACTGCGACGGTGATTACGACGGCCGGATATACCATAGCAGACTTGATTTTCTTCTTCGTCTTCAGGGCTTTTTCCTGGAAGGTAGCCAATCTGGAAAGCACGACCTCGAGCACGCCACCCGCTTCACCTGCGCGCACCATGTTGACAAACAATTTGTCGAAAATCTTTGGGTGTTGCACGAGTCCGTCAGAGAGGTTGCTACCCGATTGAACTGTCTCAGAGAGGCTCACTAAGACCTGCTTGAAACGTGGATTATCCTCTTGGCGAATCATGACCTCGAGTGCGCGGACTAAGGGAAGGCCCGAGTTGAGCAGGGTGGCGATTTGGCGGGTAAAGACGGTGATGCCTTCTTCGGAGATGACGGGTCCGAAATTTATACCGCCTCCGCCGCCTTTGCGTTCTTTTACATGCTGTTTCTTGGCTTGTTTGGTGTCGGCAAATACCTTGGTAACCATCAAGCCTTGAGAGCTAATCTTTGCGCGGGCTTCAGTGTCGGAAGCTGCTTGTATCTTTCCTGATTTCTGTTTTCCGGCTTTGTCAATCGCGGTGTATTGGAAGCTAGGCATGGTAGGGTAAGGTTTTGGGGGAGTCGAAGCGGGTTTGGGAAATTAGAGTGTAAAGTGTTGATTCCGGGGACAAGGGACAATCATCAGGACTTAGGTGTATTTCAGCACTTCTTCGATGGTGGTATGCCCATCAAAAATAGCTCGAAGGCCATCATCGCGGAGTGTGCGCATGCCTTGTTCGATGGCCTTTTGGCGCATGACGAGGGTCGGAGCACGCTCAGTCACCAGTTCACGGAATAGATCGGTGACCATGATCATTTCAAAGAGGCCAATACGTCCCCGATAGCCTGTACGGTTACACTCGGGACATCCGGCACCGTAAAAGAAGTTTTTATCTGCAATATCCAGAGGGTCTACCTGGAGCATATCGATTAAGTCGGCGCTGGGTTCGTAGGCTGTTCTGCATGTGCGACAAATTCTGCGAACGAGTCGTTGAGCCAGGACAGCTTCTAAAGATGCAGCAATGAGGAACGGTTCGAGGCCCATGTCCACCAAACGGGTTACTGCACCCGGGGCATCGTTTGTGTGGAGTGTGGACAGCACTACGTGCCCCGTGAGCGAAGCTTGGACCGCGATTTGAGCGGTTTCGATATCGCGAATCTCCCCGACCATCACTTTGTCAGGATCTTGACGCAGAAATGATCGAAGGGCTGAAGCAAAGGTAAGACCGACCGCATGGTTCACCGCAACTTGCATGATGCCTTCAATCTCATACTCGATCGGATCCTCTGCAGTCAGGATCTTGGTTTCGACTTTGTTGACTTCGCGTAATGCAGAGTAAAGCGTTGTCGTTTTACCTGAACCTGTGGGGCCCGTTACAATAAAAATACCGTTGGGACGGGCCACGGTGGAGCGGATGTTGGTCAAAACATCCTCGGGCATGCTCAGGTTATCCAGATCCAGATTGACGACGGATTTATCTAATACCCGCAATACCACGGATTCCCCAAATTGGGTGGGTAGGGTGGATACACGTAAATCGACGGGGCGTCCGGCAATGGTCATCTTGATGCGACCATCCTGAGGCAGGCGGCGCTCAGCGATGTTCATATTCGATAAGACCTTAACTCGCGAAATAACGGGAACCGCCAAGTGTTTTGGAGGCGGCGCCATCTCATACAGCGCACCGTCGATCCGATACCGGATGCGGAATTTGGATTCAAAGGGCTCGAAGTGGATGTCCGAAGCTTTATCCTTAATCGCTTGCTGGAGTATCAAGGTAACAAAGCGGACGATCGGTGTGTCATTGGCCAGAGCAGTAAGCTCTTCGTCGGAAATGTCATCGGCGTCTTTGTCTGGGATATCCACGGTCGAGATCTCGCCGAGAAGATCATCGATGGAGCCGTCTTCTTCGCCATAAGTTGAGGTAACCAGAGATTCGATCAATTCGGGGTTGCTTACCACGAGATTCACATCTTTCGCCAATGTGAACGTGAGGTCATCAATGATTGAGCTGTTAAATGGATCTTTGGAGAGAAGGGTCACGCTTTGCTCATCAGCGCTGAGGGGAATGACGCGGTACATGCGCGCAGTCGAAGGACGGATAGTGCGCGCAATTTGCTCATCGATATTGCCTGGAGGCGCCTCCATAAATTCATAACCAAGGTATTCTGCAATAAGCTCGAGCAGGTGATGTTTGCCAAGGAGCCCAGAGTCAAAAACCGACTCAGCCAATGACTTCCCAGTATCAAGGTGGATTTGATTCAGCTCCTGAAGTTGATCATAAGTAATGGCTTCGGAGTCCTTGAGAATATCGTAGATGGTATCGTTGTGGTCCTCGAACATGTTTGCGGGCTAAAGAGAAAGGAGAATTGGGGTGGGAAATTAAAGTTGGGCGCCGACTTCGATGAGTTTTTCGCGCATGGCCACCGAGTCCTGAGATTTTGTCATCGCCTGATCAGCAGTGATTTGGCCCTGATTGAATAAGCTCAACAGGTGGGTATCGAGTGTGATCATACCTTGAGACCCTCCGGTTTGGATGTCGGAAGTGATGCGGTAAGTCTTGTTGGTGCGGATCAGCTGGGAGATCGATGTATTCATGATCATGATCTCGAATCCTGCGATCCGGCCCCCTCCCACTTTGCGGCACAATACCTGAGAGATGACGGCGACGATTGAGGATGCGAGCTGTGTGCGAATCTGATCTTTGGTATGTGACGGGAAGGCGTCCACAATCCGGTCTACGGTGCGTGCGGCTCCTGTGGTGTGCAATGTCCCAAATACAAGGTGCCCGGTTTCCGCAGCTGAGACGGCAGCTTCTATGGTTTCGAGGTCGCGCATTTCGCCGACGAGGATCACGTCAGGATCCTGGCGTAGCGCACCGCGTATCGCGTCGGCAAAATTTGTCACATCGACACCGACTTCGCGCTGAGTCACGACACAACTCTTGTGCGGGTGATAATATTCGATGGGATCCTCAATAGTGATAATGTGTCCGTCGGTGTTATCGTTGATCCAGTTGATCATCGAAGCGAGCGTCGTTGATTTACCCGAACCCGTAGGACCCGTAACGAGGATGAGGCCGCGTGGCCGAATCAATAAGTCTTTGATGGCATCGGGGAGCCCAATTTCCCCGAGTTTGAACAAAGTGTTGGGTATCTGCCGCAGTACCATGCCATAGTTACCTTTAGCCTTGAGTACGGATACGCGAAAGCGGGCCTGATCCATAAAAGCGAAGCCGAAGTCTGCGGATCCAATCGTCTTCGCCTTTTGCTGATGAGGCTCGGATGCGACTGCCTTCATCAGGTTCTCAGTGTCTTGTGGGTTCAGTATTGGGCCATCGACTGGCGTCATGCCGCCGCTAATGCGTAGCATGGGTGGGACGCCCACCTGGAGGTGGAGGTCCGAAGATCCCTGCTCAACCATTAGCATGAGCAGGTCATTCATTTCATAGGACATGGATGAGAAAGTATGTGGGTAAGGGTTTCAGAAATCAGATAGATCAATCTCCAGACACAGTTACGTGTAAGACTTCTTGAATGGTGGTCATCCCGGAGATCACTTTACGCACACCGTCTTCGCGTAAGGTACGCATGCCGAGTTCCCGCGCTTTATTGCGGATGTCGACGAGGGACTTGTTTTCATAAATCATCTGCTGCATCTCCTCGGTAACAGTAAAAATTTCGAAGATTCCCTTACGGCCTTTGAATCCTGTGCCTCCGTTGTTGGGGTGAGGGATGCCTTTCATGAAATTGGTGTTACTCAGCTCACTCTTACGCAGGCCGAGCAGGGCGAGTTCTGCCTCTGAAGGATCGTAGGGCTCACGATTATTCGGGTCGATCTGACGGATCAGTCGCTGAGCTAGGACGGCGCGTAGCGATGCGGAGACGAGGAAAGGTTTCACGCCGATATCTACCAAGCGACTGACGGCGCTGGGGGCGTCGTTTGTGTGAAGCGTGCTAAACACCATATGCCCGGTGAGGCTGGCATTGACGGCGATTTCAGCAGTCTCTTTATCACGGATTTCACCCACCATGACGATGTTGGGCGCCTGGCGTAACATCGACTTCAACGCAGCTGAGAAGGTCATGCCGATGTCTTTCCGCACTTGGACTTGGTTAATCCCTGCCACCTCATATTCCACCGGATCTTCGACGGTAATGATCTTCCGGTCGGCTTTGTTGATCGCGTTGAGTGCTGAGTAGAGCGTGGTCGATTTTCCGGAGCCTGTTGGGCCGGTAACGAGAAAAATGCCGTCAGGCATGTTGATGATGCGCTCGAAAGTCGATTGATCGTCAGAGAAAAAACCGAGCTGAGGTAGGCCAAGCTTGAGGCCCTCCTTATCAAGAATACGCATCACAATGCTCTCGCCAAATGCCGTGGGGAGGACACTTACCCGGAGGTCGATCATTTTACCCTGGACTGATGTCGCGATCCGGCCGTCCTGCGGGATCCGTTTTTCGGCGATAGAGACATTGGCCATCAGCTTCAGCCGGGAAATGATCGAAGGCTGTAGGCGCTTGGGAGGATTCTCAATTTCCTGAAGGACACCATCGACGCGATAGCGTATGCGGAATCTCTTCTCCAAGGGCTCCATGTGGATGTCCGATGCCCGGCGCCTGATGGCCTCATTGATGAGCATATGGACATACTTGATGATCGGGCCTTCGTCACCTTCCTTCTCGGAAGTTGCCGTCGATGCGGTGGCGGCGTTGGAATTGGAGACTTCCTCCATGCCGGAGAAGAGATCATTCATCTCCGCTGAGGTTTCAGCGACATTGTAGTGTGTCCTGATCGCTGTCTCGATCTGGTCCTGCGTTGCCAATTTGGTCTCAATCGACTTGCTCAGGATATGACCTAAGTTGTCGATCGTATCGACATCGAGTGGATCGAAAATAGCTATCTGGATACCGGTGTCATCGACCTCCAGGGGAAAGACAGTGAATTTCTGAGCTAAATCTGCGCCCACGGTCTCCTCACATTCTGGGGACAAGCGCACGTCAGACATATCCACCATCTCCATGGCAAACTCGTCTGCAAGTGCCTGCGTGATGAGTTCGTGGGTCAGGTGCCCGCGCGATACCAAAAGGTCGATTAATGCACCATCCTCGTCTTCGACCTCCTGGTCTTGTGCCACTTCGGAGCGGGCGACGTCAACCGTATCGGCCGAAACGAGCTCTTTATCAATAATCAGTTGGATTACGAATTCGTCTGCGGAAGTCACTGTGGGGTAGTTGGGTAAATATTGGAGTAGGGTCTAGCGGTTGAGCGTAAGTAGAAATTCGGTGTTTGAGCGCGATTTCTTAATCCGCTGTATCAACATCTCCATGGCTTCGACAGACGGTACGCCCTTCATCGCCCTGCGCAATGAATAAATCTTCGCCAATTCTTCTGGGTGGTAGAGCAGTTCTTCTTTGCGCGTTCCGCTTTTCTCAAAGCTCAGAGCGGGGAAGATACGCTTGTTGACCAGTTCACGATCAAGGTGCAGCTCCATGTTACCCGTGCCCTTGAATTCCTCAAAGATCACCTCGTCCATTTTGGAACCCGTTTCGACGAGAGCCGTAGCAAGGATTGTCAAAGAACCACCGCCTTCGATATTACGTGCAGATCCGAAGAAACGCTTAGGCTTCTGCAGCGCGTTGGCTTCAACACCCCCTGAGAGAATTTTGCCGCTGCTGGGCATCATGGTGTTATAAGCTCGGGCGAGACGTGTGATGGAGTCGAGCAGCAGCACCACGTCTTCGCCGCATTCCACCATGCGTCGTGCTTTCTCGATGACGACCTCTGCAGCGTGCACATGAGACTCAGCGTTCTCGTCAAACGTGGAAGCGATGACTTCTACTCCGTCATGCACGCGGCGTTTGAAGTCAGTCACCTCCTCAGGCCGCTCATCGACGAGAAGAATCATCATGTGAGCCTTTGGGAAATTTTCCTGAATGGAGTGCGCGATGGACTGCATCAGCATGGTCTTACCGGCGCGCGGGGGCGCTACGATGATACCGCGTTGGCCAAAGCCGACCGGTGCGCAGATGTCGACGGTGCGCATCGATGTGTCATCCCAGGTGATTTTGATGTCCGACTCTTTGGGCGTCTCCAGAAGGATGCGTTCAGTCGGGTAATAAGGGATGAGCTCAGTGAATGGGGTGATGGCCTGGATTGCCTCCGGGTCGCGTCCCATGATCGTTTTGACTTCAATTACGACTGGGCAGCTCTCTTCTTCTCGTGGGGCAAGAACGGTGGCTTCCACGGTATGGCCGGGTTGAATGCCAAAGTGTTTGACGAGGCACTCGGGAACGAAAGCAGACAGGGCGCGTTGTCGGTAGTTATCATGGGCATAGACTAAAAGTCCGGCTTCAGTATCTTCTTCGCCCAGCGGATCAAATACCCCAGAAATATGGATGGGACGCTTTTCGGCGGCCTGTTTTCTGAGTACTTCTTGGATTACTTGAATACGCGATGGGGCCGCATCGAACTCGATTTCTGCATCGTCTGCTAGATCACGCAGTTCCTGGATAGAAAGTCTGTAAACATCATCCAGTCTAAGTGTCTCGTCACTGGCATAGCCAATCTCTTCCACGATTTTTTGGAGACCTTCAAAAGAATTGAGCGTCTCGTCTTCCTGGAGGGTGCCCAATTCTAGGCCGGTGTCTTCTTCGGCGTAGCGCATCGCCGCTCCGCCGCGCCCGCGCCCGCGGCGGCTCTTTTTGGGGAAACGCTCTTTCTTAAATTTTTCTTTTTTGCGGCGATTCCGGTTACGGCCTTGGCCTTCACCTGGATTGCCGGATTGTTGATGGGGGTGCCCGCCGCCCGCTTTGTTGAGTGCCTGAGCGTGTCCGCCGAATTCAGGCCGTGAGGCAACGGATTCAAATTTTGCATCGTCGCTTCCAGATTCCTTCACCTCAGCAGGAGTGGGTGCCTCCCGCTCGGGGCTGCGCTCTTTCTCGGAAGGTTCTGGGCCCGGATCGTCATCGCTGGAAAAAAGGAGTCCGCCAGACTTCTTAGCTACGGGTGCTGCTTTTGGTGCGTCGTAGGCAATTTCAGTCTGCTGCGGCGTCGAATCGGCAGTATTTGCTGACCGGCTGGTTTTCTTTTTGGCCGCCTTTTTGACTGCGGTCTTCTTTTTAGCAGCCCGCTTTTTCTTGGCAGGTGTCTTAGCCGCAGGAGGCTCGTTTTCGTTTGCAGCGTGTTCGTTGGGCAGTGCTTCGTCAGATGCCATGCGATTTGTTTGTTATGCTGAGGATACCTGAGTCAGTCAGGCGGATGTTTCCAGCGTAGTAATAAGAGAGTGAACTTGTTGGTGGAGAAATTCGGGTGTGCCGTCGTTGGACAATACAAAATCGGCGCGTTTTTGCTTTTCGTGTGAGGGGAGTTGAAGCCGAATACGTCGGCGTGCCTCTAACTCTTCAATCCCTCGATGCGCTAAGCGTTGGAGCTGGGTGCCCTCGCCGACGATGACAGCAACGGTCAAATCAAAACTCGATTCAAGTTTTTTTTCGAAGAGGAGCGGGATTTCGACGAGCCAAGGTTGTTCTGGGACTTGTTCTAGCGCGGATTGCCATACGTGACGCACGCGTGGATGGAGCAGTTGTTCGAGCCATGTTAGCTGGGTCGGGTCTTTGAAGACGCGTTGGCCGATCCAGGGCCGATTCGCAGTTCCATCTGGTAGGATGGCTGCATCTCCCAATTGTTTTCTCAAGGCTGCCTGCACCTCTGGGTCTTTGTTCAGGAGATCGCGGACGATGGAATCAGCGTCAAGAGTTTGCCATCCGGCAGCCTCAAAGAGATTGCGGACAGTTGACTTTCCTGAGCCGATGCCGCCCGTCAGTCCAAGGCGCCAGCCGCGTCCCACCGGTTTATTATAGGCGGCCATCAGGAGTAAAAAAAAGCTGGGTGATGCGGGTGAGTCCGGCGCGTCGCATGTTTAGGTAAGGGCGCTGTCCCAGGATCTTTTGCTGGGTATCGGTGATCAATTCTTCAGACGCAAGCGTGCCATTTAGGCTCACGATGGGAAGCTGAAAAATAATGAGCCATCGAGCGCCCTTTTGAACACCCTGATGGGCAAATTCCCCAAGGCTATCGTGAGCTGAGCGCTCGCTGCACTTCACCTCGACATGGAGAATATGACTCATGGATTCGTAGCGACGACAACGAAAGTCGCAGGTCTTTGCTGTCCCTTGGCGCCTAGGCGACAGGATGCGGTTCCCGAGGATTTCTGCTGCTTCGATGCTATAGCCCTGTTCGTTCAACCAGAACCCAGATAACAATTCGCTGAGGTCCGATTGCGAGGGCAGGTGTTGGAGTCGCTGCTTAGGATATCCGGCGCGTTTGGCCTGTTGAGACCAAAAGGCCCAGAATGCACCCTCAGCGATCCGCATGAAGCCTCATTCTCCGGTAGTTTCCGACGGTGATCGGTTTACTACAGGTTTAAGCGTGGGGAAAAGGATGGTGTCTCGGATATTTGACGCGCTGGTCAATAGGATGACGAGGCGGTCGATTCCCATGCCCATGCCTCCTGCCGGGGGCATGCCATGCTCCAGTGCCGTTAGAAAGTCTTCATCAAGGTTTTGGATTTCCTCGCCGACCTGTTCCTCAAGTATTTTGCGCTGGATGAGGGGGTCGTTTTGTTCGCTGTAGGCAGGCGCGATCTCTTGACCGTTCATGCAAAATTCAAAGACATCTACGGTGTCGGGATCCTCAGCATTTATCTTAGCTAATGGCACCAGTTCTTTGAGGACATGGGTCACGAAGGTGGGTTGGATGAGGTTGGGCTCGATGCGTTTTTCAAATACGTCGTTCGTTACCTCGTAGTCTTCGAGAGTGGGATTCACTTCAATGCCCATCGCGTCGGTGATCTTGAGTTTCTCAGCCTTTGGTAGCTCGAACCAGTCACTGCGCTGGGTGGCATCAAAAATGAGATCTTTATACTTGGCGACACGCCAATCGCCCCCGAGTTGGATCACTTCATCGCGGCCGAATACAGGGATCTCATCTTTGCCAATGACCTCGCGTGTGATGCGCTGGATCATGCTTTTGACCAGCTCCATCATGCCTTCGAAGTCTGAGTATGCTTGGTAGGCCTCAAGCAAAGTAAATTCGGGGTTATGACGTCGCGACAGCCCTTCGTTGCGGAAAACACGGCCGATCTCAAAAACCCGGTCGCAGCCACCAACCATGAGGCGTTTCAGGTGCAGCTCTAGGGCGATCCTCAGAAAGAAAGGGCAGTCGAGAGCATTGAAGTGCGTCTCGAAGGGACGGGCAGCCGCGCCACCAGCGATATTATGGAGCACCGGCGTTTCTACTTCCTCGAAGTCGCGCTCCCAGAAAAACTCACGGATGGAGCGAAGAATTTGACTGCGCGTGCGGAATCGGTCGCGGGATTCAGTATTGGAAATGAGGTCTAGGTAACGCTGGCGGTAGATTTGATCACTGTCGGTGAGCCCATGGAATTTTTCGGGTAGCGGGCGTAGGGTCTTCGTGACCAAGGCGTAGTCCTCGACGCGCACGGTGATCTCACCTGTCGAGGTTTTGAAAAGCGGTCCTGCGACTCCAATGAAGTCGCCGAGGTCGAGTTTCTTAAAATAGGTGTTGTAGATCCCCTCGGGTAGCGCGTCGCGCGTTACATAAAGTTGGATGATGCCATCGCGATCGAGGATCTTGACAAAGCTTGCCTTACCCATGACTCGGAACGTCACAATGCGGCCTGCCACAGACACGCGAGCCTGCGGTTCGTCTTCAGCCAAAGCTTCATCAAACTGGGCTACAGCGGATTTGGAGGTATGCGTTTGTTCCCAGTTGTTGCGGAATGGGTCTAGGCCCTCACTCCGCAGCTTAGCGAGTTTTTCATTACGAACCGCAAATTGGTCCGAACTGTTGTCCGTTGGCTGCTTTGGCTTGCTCATGGTTGGTAAATCGGGAAGCCGTGCAGCAAACAGCCAGATACGCAGGATGCAAAGAGAAACGCGGTATTCATCGGATTTGGCGTTTTCAAACTCTTATTTCCCTGGGTGTGACAAGCACTGCGCGGGATACTTAGATTTTGTAGGGTGATCGCGAGAGCGATTGCCCTCATACTCCGAGAAGGGACTGTCTACAGCAAATGACTTGCTCATAGCTGTTAAGCTTGTTGAAACAGAGAGTTTGTATGCAAAAAGAGGTCGTCATCACCGGACTAGGATTTGTCACAAGCATCGGAAACAGTATCGACGCAGTGGAGTCGAGCCTGCGCGAGCAGAAATCTGGGATCGAGCGTTATGCGCCTTTCGTGGATAATAATGAGCCTGTATCCGTTATGGGTACGATCAAAGGCTTTGATCTGAGTTCTCCCGAGCAGGAGGACTGGACCTATCCAGAACGTTTTTGGCTGAGTCGTTCAATGTTGCGCGGAATGTCGCCTCACAGCCTATACAGTATTAGTGCGGTTGAGGATGCGCTCATTGATGCGGGTTTAGACAAAAAAGAGACGTCTAATCCACGCACAGGCCTGTATGGGGCATCTGGGGGGTCGACAAGCATGATGCACTATAATTTAACCCGGCTCAAAAAACTTGGAGTGGATCGGGTAAACCCTAAAGGGATTGTGTCCTCGGTGGCGGGAACGCTCACTTTTAATTTGGTATCTTATTTTAAAATCCAGGGCTTTTCTTCGGGTTTTGTCTCTGCATGCGCTTCATCGGGTCACGCGATCGGGTTTGCTTGGGATGCAATTTACAATGGACATCAAGATCGGATGATCGTGGTCGGAGCGGAGGATGGAGACGTGGACTGCATTCTGCCCTTCGCCGGAATGCGTGCGCTGAGCGTCAATCCAGATCCTACTAAGGCGTCACGTCCTTTCGACAAAGACCGAGACGGTTTTGTTGGGACGGGTGGGGCAACAGCGTTGATCCTTGAGGAACGCTCTATTGCCGAGGCGCGCGGTGCTAAAATCTACGGTCGTTTCCTTGGTTGGGGCCAATCGAGTGATGGCTACAATCCAGTCCTCCCGCTGCCGGATGGTTCAGGCTTGGCTCGGTCGATGACATCGGCTCTCGAACAAGCGAACGTTCAGCCTTCCAATGTGGGTTATCTCAATGCACATGCTCCTTCGACGCCTTTTGGAGATGCTGCAGAGATTAAGGGCATCAAAAGCATATTTGAAGAAGGTGCCCGTCCCAAGGTGTCCAGCACGAAGGCGTTGACTGGGCACGGGCTCAGTTTGGCCAGTGCGATGGAAGCTGCATTTACAGTGTTGGCTTTAGATCGTGGCTTCTTGCCGGGTTCGGCCAATATCGAGAACCTTGACCCCATGACGGATGGAGTCCCAATCCTCAGGCAGAGCGAGGAGACGTCCTGCGATTTCGCTATGAGTACGAGCAGCGGATTCGGTGGCGCGAATGTATCTCTTGTCTTTGGCCGTGAAGCCTGACGGCACAGAGCGCATTTGCTTATTGCAGGACTACCTGCGCATGGGAGGTACGGAGCGACACAGTGTGCATCTATGCCAAAAATGGTCGAAAGTCGGGACCGATGTCATGTTACTAACAGCGCGCCCAGGTGGGGCTTTGGCTCCCATTATCCAGGATAGTGAGGTCGACTGGAGATCTGCTCAGCCGTTTGATTTCAAATTGAATTGGTTCCCGCCAAGTTTAGGGAAAATACTGACCGAGTTTAACCCCCAACGCGTAGTAATGATGGGTCGGGTCGCCAATGAACAAGGTTCCTGGCTTCGGCGAAGATTTCCTTCGATTGAGCTTACCGCTACGGTTCGGACGGGGAGGCGTTTTACACGGCGTTACATTGCCGGCTTATTGGATGCTGACGCAGTGCGTGTGAATAGTGACTACGCGCACGAGCGTGTGCTGGCGATTGGAGTCGATCCTAAGAGAGTCGTAGTCGATCCAAATGAGGAGTTGGTTCAATTAAGTCGTGAGGAGCGATTGAATCAGCGCGCCGCGCGACGGCACTCTTTTGGTGTCCCCGGCGACACTAAGGTACTCCTACAGGTGGGCGCGTTTCGTCCTGGCAAGCGACACAGTGATTTACTCGAAGTGTTTCGATCGTTGGTGGTGCGGCATCCCAATACCGAGCTATGGTGGGTCGGTGCAGGGCCCTTGATGAGTAAGCTCCAGCGTAATGTGTCGCGAGCAGGTTTGAGCCAACGTGTCCGTTTCTTTGGAATTCAGTTGGATGTCAGTCCTCTTTATTATGCAGCCGACATCGCGGTGACGGCCTCTGTAGAGGAATCCAATAGTAACTTCGTACTCGAAGCACGACGGGCGGGATTACCAGTCATTGCTCAGAGATCTGGAGGCACTGAGGCTTCAGTTTTAGGAGTCGACTGGGTCGATGGTCTAGATGCTTTAGAAGCGGCGATTGAGGAGAAAATTCAATGACTCAGCAGCTTTTTCTTCTCAGACAGTTTTCACTGCGCGCGGTGCAGCAGCGTTTTCGTGGCTCTGTGCTGGGCTGGGGCTGGATCATCGGGCAGCCACTCTTAATGATGGCTGTTTATACGACCGTATTTGGGGTGATCTTTGGGGGGAGCTACGGTGGACAGGCTGATGACAGCACGCTTGCTTATGCCTTGGGCATTTTCTTGAGCCTCACGGTCTACGGTGTTTTTAGCGATGTGGTGAATGCCTCGCCGACGGCGATTTTAGGGAATGCGATTTACGTAAAGAAAGTGCGCTTTCCGCTCGAAGTCTTACCCCTTTCGTCTCTTGCGGTCCCGTGGGTCAACTTAGCCGTCCAGTTGGTCCTTGTTTTGGTTTTTGGTGTGTCGACCGGCTTTTTGGATATAGGTGGATTAATTCCAAGCGGGGTGATGCTGGCGATCCTATTGATTGGTTCAGCAGGGCTGGCTTTTTGGATTTCTGCCTTGGGTGTTTTTTTTAGGGATATCCAGCAGCTAGCGAGTGTATTCAGCCTGGTCGGTCTCTATGCGAGTGCAGTGTTTTATTCCTCGGTGGATGCGCAATCAGCTCAACCAGAATTGTGGGCTTGGTTGAGAATCAATCCATTGCTGCACCTGGTCGAAAATGTGAGAGGCGCGCTACTTTTTGGACTGTCTGTTGACTGGGTCGGCGTGACTTGGAGTGGGGTATGCGCCGTGTTGACGTTGGTGAGCGGAGTCGTGTTTTTCAGATGGATCAAGAGTTCGTTTGCCGACGTGCTTTGAAGCAGTCCGCACAAATTCAGTCGGCTGCCTTGTCTCCAGGGTCTTTTGATATGGGCGATTCGGTGCCTTGTTTTTCGTGCATGGCATCGGCGTCTTTTTGGCGGTGCTCGATGCCGAAAAGGGGAGCGCGTGGCAAGGCTCCAAAGCGTGCACTGAGCACGGGCTGCCCGGTGTTTGGAACGACTTGAACGCCGCGATCATCCCAGCATTCGATCATATCAAAGTCCTTGGTGCAGGTGACCTCCATTTCAGGGAGGTGGTGTTTCTTGAGCCAGTCTTTAACGGGTTGGATACCTTTTTCGTGACTCGCTCGGGCGGTAAATACGCGCACCTCAAAACCCTGGGCGATCCATTCTTTGACGCGGATGACCATTTCGGGAATAGGTTTTCCGATATGGTCAAAACCTTCCCAACCGTCGTAGTAGGCCAGGGTGGCGTCGAGATCGATGCCAATCCAACGCTTGCCCTTGGAGAGGCGCTCATCGTCATTCGACTTCTCGGTCTCCTCCGGGTTAATTGGGGGTTCCTCATTGAGTGGGCCAATAGGTTCCGGCTGGGTGGCGTTCTTCGATTTGAACAGTTTGCTGAGAAAGCTCATGACTGGCTGAATTGTCTGGTGTTGGGCACAAAAAAACGACTGCGGGAGGCGCAGTCGTTTGAAAAGCAGAAAAATGAATGTCTATGCTGCGTGTTCGGCGCGCATGCGGCGATACTCACTGAAGGAAATGAGTCGCTTTCGGTCTTCATCCCAGAGTGAAAGAAAGGCGCATTTTATACTGCTTAAGATGGTGAGGGTTGGTGCTTCCTCGAACATTTTGTGATTATTGTGACACTGCTCCAGTAGGTAGTTAGGGATCTTAGGAGTCAGGTGGTGCACATGGTGGTAACCAATATTTCCAGAGAACCACTGAAGGATCTTTGGCAGCTTATACATGGAAGATCCCTTGATGGCTGCCTCGGTGTAGTTCCAGTCGTCGTTGTGCTCCCAGTAAGCGTCTTCGTATTGATGCTGAACGTAAAAGAGCCATGATCCCACAGCTGCAGCGACCCACATGGGGAGGAAATAGGCGAGGAAGGTGGTAGCGAAGCCAAAGTTGATGAGTAGTGCCGTGACGATGGTTAGGAGGATCAGGTTGTGCACGAATAATTCACGACGTTCCTTGTGCCAGTCTACCGAGTGAGCGTCGGGGAGGCGGTGCAGGATGAGGAATTGGAAGGGCGCTCCGATAACAAAGAGGAACAGCGGGTTACGATAGACCTTATACCAAATGCGGCGGGCTAATGAGTAACTCTCGTATTCCTTGATGGTGGCTGTTTTTATATCGCCAATGCCACGGCTAGATAGGTTGCCGCTCGATGCATGGTGGGCGTTGTGGCTGCGGCGCCAATAGAGGTAGGGGGTAAAGGTGATGAGTCCACACAGAAAGCCGAGCATGTCAGCCGAGCGCTTTTTTTTGAGGAAGGATCCGTGTCCGCAATCATGTTGAATAATGAAAATGCGCACCATGAAGCCGGCAGTGAGCACCGCGAGGAGTGCTGCAAGGAGTGGCGCCTGGGGTGCTAGCCAAAAATTGAATGCAGTGAGGGCGAGATATGGGCCGATCGAATTGACGACCTGAAATCCGCTGCGCAGTGCTGAAGATTTTTGGTATGGGGCAACAATTTTGCGCCATTCATTGCGCTCGGGCAGTCCAGTAGTGTGTGACATGGTTTGTTTGGGTTTTGTCAGGTGAAATACAGAGATTACTTATCGACAAGTTAGTTCGCAAATTGTCGGGAGAAATGAAGCTCTACTTACAGGTGTGATAAACTGCCATCGTCGGTAATGCGGCGATAGTAGCAGCCGCTGCGCGAAGTTCCCGTCTCGTCTTTCGTGTGGCAGGTTCCTTTTCCTTGAGGCCTAACAAGGTAGAGGATGCTGTTCTGTTCACAATTTACACGAATATCTTCAATGTGAAGCGAGTCACCAGAGGTTTTGCCTTTGATCCAGAGCTCATTTCGAGAGCTGCTCCAAAATGTCGCCAGTCCGCTTTCTCTGGTATAATTAAGAGCTGTCTCGTTGGCGTAACCGACCATCAAGACTTCGCCAGTCGACGCGTTTTGAGCCACGGCAGGAATCAGATCTTGGCCGCACTCGGCGACTTTCTTCAACTTGCTAAAGTCAAGCTCAAGGGTCGAGTCCTCTTCGCGTTCGTGTTGGTTCATCGACAGAACAGATAAATGTGGAGGCGCTGAGGTCAATTCTTTGTTAGGTTTGGAGATGTTCAGCGCGGCACTCAGCTACGATACTCCGTGGACTCAATACTTAACAAAGGGTTCCTTTATTCATCCGTCATCGGGACTTTTGGGGCGCCGGCGATTTGATCGTGCTGTTCACTTTCAACGCCGTGAGCCGTTTTGGTATAAACCGTGGGATTAGGATGAAACTGCTGAAAATAAATTTTAGCGTAACTCAAAGGAGTTGAAAGCGTGAGGCAGCATTGAGTCCGGAACGGATGCACTTGGGTAGAGCGATGCCGTCGCGGACATGCCCACAAAAATGAATCCCCGGATGTGATGTTTCTATCGATTGAAAGGTATCCAGAATGGTTCCGAAGTTTCTATCGTATTGAGGTATGGCGCGCGGCCAATCGACACGCCGATTGAACATGGGTGATCCAGAAAGCCCAAGAAACCTCTGCAAGTCACTTATCACCATCGATTCCAACTCAGAATCGGTCAGTTGGGTGAGCTCGGGCTGTCTGCTCCCTCCAACAAATACCGTCAGCGCTACCTGTCCATTTTCCGCACGTCCGGGAAAGAGGGTTGAGTTAAACATGACGCCAAGGATAGACGCGGGTTCCACTTCTGGGACCAACAAGCCGAAACCGTCGAGTGGATGGCTAATTTGATCTCGTGCGAAGCCAAGATTCAGAGCCGTGACGGGGGGGTGACTGATTGTTTTGAGCGGTGTGAGTTCGGTTGCGATTTCCTTTGGCCACGGGAGCGCTGATATGCCACTACTTGGCAGGCAAACTAAGAGGTGCTTGGCTGAGTATTCTCCAGATTGGGTTTTGAGTGACCAAGATCCTGATCTGTGCTCGATTTGAGAGAGATGGGCCCCCAACTCTATTTCGTTGGGGAGTTGACGCTCGATGGCCTTGGGCAGTGTTTCTAAGCCATCGCGAAATGAAATGAGACGTGTTTTGAAAGTATCCTCACTGTCTCGCTTTGCCTTCTGACTTCGCAACATTCCCTTGATGAGCGAGCCATGCCGCTGCTCGAGTTCATAGATCTTTGGAAAACCGTAGCGCGTCGAGATTTCCTCAGGTGAGCCTGCGTAGATTCCTGCGATGAAGGAATTTACCGCGTAATCGACTATTTCTTGCCCAAAACGCCGGCGCACGGTCTCAGCCAGGCTTTCATCGGAGGCATCTCCTCCAGGAATAAATGGTTCTGCGAGGATGCGCCCTTTGGCTTTCCAACTGAATGCAGGCGTTGTTAAGAGACTTTTTGGGCTCATCGGGAGCGCTACAGGAGAACCATCACGAAGGATATAGCGCTTGTTGGCAATTGGGTTGGACTCGATGAGCTGATCCCCAATGCCTAACCCGTTGAAGGTATCCAAGAGGTCCTGCCCGTCGACTTGGATGGTGTTGGGCCCTTTCTCGAAAAGAAAGCCATGCGATCTATAACTTTCGATCGGGCCTCCGATCCGCCTGTTTTTCTCGAACACCCGGACTGCTCTACCCGCTTCTTTGAGCTTCCATGCAGCTGGGAGTCCCGTAATGCCCGCGCCGAGGATGGCGACATCAAGTTGATGCGGGTCAGGCATACTGAAGGAGAGTGTGGGTCATGAGGGGAAATCCACGACGGTATTCACGAGAGCTTCCATATTGGCGATCTTAGCGGTGGGATGAATGCCATGGCCAAGATTGAATATGTATCCAGTGTGGGGAGCCATATTTGTCAAAATTTCGTGCACGGCATTGCGGGTGATCTCCGGGGTGGTATCGAGTACTGAAGGATCTAGATTTCCCTGAAGCACAAGACGGTCTCCGACTGTTGCTTTCAGCTCATGGATCGGCACAGACCAATCCACCGATAGGGCTTGAGCCCCAGTTTGAGCGATTGATTCATGATGATGGGCCATGCCTTTCGCGTAGACGATGATCGGAACGAGTCCTTCAAGGCCCGCGATAATTTCCCGAATCCAGCGTAAGGACATGGCTTCATACCAGTGTCCGGGACAAGCCGCACCCCAGGAATCGAAGATTTGAATGGCATCCACGCCTGCCGCGACCTGCATTTTGAAGTAGTCTACAGTCGCTTCGACGATGGTGTGCATGAGCTGTTCATAGGCGTCACGCTGCGTTACAAAGAAGGCCTTGGCGGCATGCCAGTTATTCGATGAGCCGCCTTCGAGCATATAAGCTGCGAGTGTCCATGGACTGCCCCCAAAGCCCAACAAGGTTTTTTCCTCGCCAATCGAGTTCCTGACACGTTTGAGCGCTTCGGCGACATAGTTCAGCTTTTGGGAGATTTCAGAGGAGTCGAGACTGCGTACATCATCGCTACTTGTAATCTGACGATCGATCGAGATGCCCCCCTGCTCGCGGAACGAATAGGGCACCCCGAGGGCCTCCGGTATCACGAGAATATCACTAAAGATAATGGCTGCATCTAGGGGGAAGCGTCGTAAGGGCTGGATGGTCACTTCCTCTGCCATCTCGGGGCTCTTTACGAGCTCGAGGAACGAATATTTTTCTTTGAGCGCGCGATACTCAGGCAAGTATCGCCCGGCTTGACGCATCACCCAAACCGGTGGGCGGTCGACGGGTTGATGGCTCAGGGCATTAAGAAAGCGTTGTCGGGAATTCACTGGGTGTGTCTAAGGGGTTAGCCAGTCTCGCACGGGAAGGAAATCTGTGTAGAGCGCTGCTTCAGGCGTTCCGATGTCGGGTTCCCACTGGTATTGCCAGCTCACATGCTTCGGCAGTGACATGAGGATGGATTCTGTGCGTCCTCCAGACTGTAAGCCGAAGATCGTGCCTCGATCATAAACTAGATTAAACTCTACGTAGCGTCCTCGGCGGTAGTGTTGAAAGTCCAACTCGCGCTGGCCATAGGGGACATCCTTCCTGCGCTCAATGATGGGAATATAGGCTTTGGCGTAGTGCTCAGCGACGCTTTGAGTAAAAGCAAATGCATGGTCAAAACCGCCTTCGTCGAAGTCGTCATAAAAAAGACCACCAACCCCGCGTGCTTCATTGCGATGTTTAATATGGAAGTAGTCATCACACCATTTTTTGAAGCGCGGATAGAGTGCGTCTCCAAAAGGCAGGCAGGCGGCCTGGGCTTGTTGATGCCAGTGCACTGCGTCTTCCTTAAATCCATAATAAGGCGTGCAATCGAACCCGCCTCCAAACCACCAAACGGGTGCGCCTGTTTGAGAGATTGATTCAAAGTATCGCACGTTCATGTGCGAAGTCGGGATGTAAGGGTTCCGTGGGTGCAAGACCAGCGAGACCCCCATCGCTCGAAAAGCGCTTCCGGCGATTTCAGGACGATTTGCAGTGGCGCTCGGTGGAAGTTTGTCTCCGGCTACATCCGAGAAATTGACCCCACCTTTCTCAAACACGCCTGCATCGGCGATCACACGCGTGCGTCCGCCACCGCCTTGAGGGCGATCCCATGCATCTTCAATAAAAGCGTGCTCACCGCCATCTGCTTCTATGAGTTGCTCACAGAGCCGATCTTGAAATTCGAGTAAGAAGGCGCGCATGGCCTCGGCTTGGGACGATGTTTGCAGCATAATTAGTCAGGTGAAAATACTCTGGGTCTAAGAAGTTTCGGGTAGAACCTCTGAAGGTACAGAAACAATGGGCTCTGGACCCTGCGCTTCGGCTTCAAAATAGGATTGAGCGCAAAAACTTAATTCGCCCTTGGCGCGGATCTTTCGCGAGTAGGAGCCGTTTGATTTCAGGACCTTGGTCTGAACATTGTCTTTCATGTAGACTTCGATGAGATGGTCCAGGCTCTCGCGAATCTTTGGATCTTCGACAGGAAAAATGGCTTCGATACGACGGAAGAAGTTGCGGGGCATCCAATCGCCACTGCCCATCAAGTAGACAGCGTCGTCGTTACCATTTTCAAAGTAATAGATGCGTGTATGTTCAAGATAGCGACCAAGAATTGAGGTGACATGGATATTATCGCTGACTCCAGGGAGGCCTGGAACGAGTCCACAGATGCCTCGGACCACCAAGTCTATTTGAACCCCGGCTTGCGATGCTTCGTAGAGGTTCTCGATCGTCTTAGAGTCGATGAGGCTATTACATTTTGCCCAAATACGCGCGGGTTTGCCGGCTTTGGCATTGGCCGCCTCTTTCTTGATTAGCTTTTGGATGCCGCTGTGGAAATTAAAGGGAGCGCAGAGCAGGGTATTAAAGGTTGGTTCACTGCTGAAGCCGGTAAGAGTATTGAATAGATCATGCACCTCGCGGGTGATGTCTTGTCGAGCAGTAAACATGGAGCAATCTGTATAAAGCTTAGCTGTCTTCGGATTGTAGTTGCCCGTGCCGAGGTGACAGTAACGACGCATGTGCTCACCTTCTCGGCGGACCACCAAGGAAGTTTTGCAATGTGTCTTGAGGCCGGTAAGGCCGTAAACGACGTGCACGCCGACTTCTTCAAGTTGTCGGGCCCACGCTATATTGTTGGCTTCATCGAAACGGGCTTTGAGTTCCACCAAGACGGTCACTTGCTTGCCATTGAGAGATGCCTCCTTGAGGGCATTGACGATGGGGGAGTCCCCGCTAGTGCGGTAGAGCGTTTGCTTGATGGCAAAGACGGTAGGGTCCTTTGCCGCTTGTTCGACGAAATCCACAACAGGTGAAAAGCTGTCGAAGGGGTGATGTAGAAATATATCGCGTTCGCGGATTTGAGCAAAAATAGGCTTATGCCCCTGCAACGCCTTGGGCATACGGGGGTAAAATGGGGGAAATTTGAGATCGGGTCGATCGATCTCATCGTAAACCGCCATAAGGCGCGTGAGATTAATATTTCCTCGAATGAAGTAAGTATGTTCAGGACCCAAATTGAGTGCCTTCAACAATTGTTGTAACAGTCCCTCATCAATTCCTTCGCGAATCTCCAAGCGTACTGCATCTCCCTTTCGAATATTGTAGAGTTCTTCTTCGATTTTCAGGAGCAAGTTGTCGACCTCTTCTTCATCGATGTAGAGGTCCGAATTACGCGTAATGCGGAATGCGTAGGCGCCATTTATTTCGTAGCCAGGGAATAGAGTGCCGGCATGTTTTCGGATAATATCGGAGATGAAAACAAACACGGTTTCTTCGGCATTCTCGTGACCTTCGATGCGTACCACCCTGGGAAGAATACGCGGCACAGGGATGATGGCCATGAGTTGTGGGCCACGTTTGCGGCGTGTGTCTTTGAGCCCTACTAAGATGTTGAGAGATTTATTGGCCAGTTGAGGAAACGGGTGAGTGGGGTCGATGGCCAGGGGCGTCAGTACGGGGTAGACTTGCTCTTCAAAATAATGCTTTACCCAAGATTGGCCCGCTTCGCTGAGTCCGTCGATGTCTCGGAAAAAGATGCGTTCCTCAGCGAAGGAGGGGATAATATCGTCCATCCAAGCTCCATACTGATCCTTCACAAGCTTGGTAACCAAGGTATTGATTCGCCTGAGTTGCTCGCGGGGCCCCAAGTTGTCCGGGCCTTTTTCACTCACGCCACTCTCTATCTGCTGCATGATCCCAGAGACACGGATTTCAAAAAATTCGTCCAAGTTCGACGTCACGAAAGCGAGAAACTTCATCCGTTCGCACAAGGGATAGTCTGTGTTTTCCGCCTGCTCTAATACCCGCCGGTTGAATGCGAGCCAACTGAGCTCACGGTTGAAGAAAGGAATCCGCGCACTGCTCTCGGTAGGCATCTCCGCGTTGGCCGGCGCGGGGATGCTTTCACTTTGCGGGCGGCGATTGGAGGTCATCTTTGGAGCTGGGCGGTTGTCGGACATTATCCCGAGCAAAAAGCTGGGCATGGCAATGACAAGTCAACTCAGCCAGATGCTGCGTTCTTCAAGAAATGCGAGTAATCCCGTTTTTCCTAGTTCGCGTCCGGAGCCGGAAGTCCCGCGTCCGCCAAAGGGTATCTCGGGGATGGCCTCCACCACATTGTTCACTGCGAGCATGCTTGACTTGAGAGCCGTCAAGATGCCTATGAGATCGCTTTCAGCTCGCTGAGTAAATATGCCACCACCTAGGGTCTGAGAGTTGGCGTTGGCCAGAGCAATCGCGCCATCGAGATCGTCCGCTGGAAATAGGCTTACAATGGGTCCGAAAAACTCCCTACTTTGAGGGAGCATAGTCTCGCTACAATCTGTCAAGACGACGGGAGCGAAGAAAGGTTCAGAATCGGGTAGGCCATCCGTAGGCATCCGATAAGCCAAATGAGCGCCCTGCTTGACGCTTTCAGTCACAAATCCGTCCATACGATCGACACGGTTTTTGTCGGGTAGGGGGCCGATTTCTGTTTTTGGGTCCTCTGGTATCCCCAGTTTCATCTCTGACAGTTCGGCGATCACTTGCTCGGTGAAACGTGGGTATACAGCGCGTTCTACGATCATGCGTTTCGGGCTTATACATCGTTGTCCAGCATAGCTCATGCGCTCGCGTACCAGAGTGTGTGCGGCGGTTTCGAGGTCTGCATCTGCTGCGACGATGTATGCATCATTGCCTCCCATTTCTAATATCGAGTGGATTCCTTGCCGCTTCGCAATCGAGGCAAGTTTGAGGCCGGCTGGAGTAGAGCCCGTAAAGGACAGACCATCTACTTCACAGTAGGTGAGCATGTCCTCGACCTTATCATGAGAAATGTTTTGCACCGAAAATTCAGACTCTGGAATGCCGGTGAGTCGAAAAATCTCCTCGAGTTTTTTTGCACATTCAAAACCCCGACCGGCAGGTTTAACGATGACGTTATTTCCTGTGAGCCAAGTTGAAAGGGTGCTGCGAACGATCTTCCAGAAGGGCATATTCCAGGGCATCACTGCGAGCACGGTTCCCATCGGCTGTATGGCGCGCAGTGTCTGTCTCCCTGAAGGTGCTATCCTGACTTCTGCCTGAAGCATTCTTTCGATCTCATTCAAGAGGTAATTCGCAAGCCAAGTGCATCGATCGATCTCGTTGAGGGCATCTGATACCGGTATGCGCACGTGATCCACTGCGCACTGAGCAAGCTGTTCGCGGTGAGCCGAGATCATGTCTTTCCATGCCGGAAGGAGCTCCAGACGATCTCTCAGTATCGAAGGCTTGGCTAGCTTTTGGATTGAATCTCGATTCATGAGCGGAGTGTCTTTGGGATCGAGTAGAGATTTTATTAGTTCAATCAACTGCTAAATTACTCTGATTAAGATCGTTATAGATAGTTGATCTTAGAAATTAGCTTATGTCAGGTGATCGTATCGGTTTTACAGGCACGAATTTTTGTCATTGGGTGACCATGAAAATCAGTAATACTTAGATGGATACTACGCCTTTAGAGAGTCGCCGGGTGCTACTAGGCGTCACGGGTTCGATTGCAGCTTACAAAGTGGCAGACTTGGTAAGTCAGCTCGTCAAGCTGGGGGCTTTGGTTGATGTGGTAATGACAGAATCGGCTACCCGGATCATCGCTCCAATCACGTTGCAGACATTGTCTCGCCGTCCAGTATCGGTAGATCTCTGGGAAGAGGGCAATGGATGGCAGCCAGGGCATATTGAGCTGGCGGATGCCGCGGACATCATGGTGGTCGCCCCGGCTACCGCAAACTCGCTGGCTCAGTTCACCCATGGTTTAGCACCCGATCTGCTGAGTAACATTTACCTAGCGACACCGGCACCTGTGATTTTGGCACCCGCCATGAACGGTAAGATGCTTCATCATCCGGCAACTCAGGGAAACCTAAAAGTTCTCAGGGAGCGCGGTCATCATGTGGTGGAACCTGTTCCCGGAATGTTAGCTTGCGGCTATGAAGGAGATGGGAAGCTAGCTCCCGTTGAGTCGATTCTGGACAAGATCGTCGAGATCCTACCGGGGAATTAGGTGTTTTCGGGAACATGAGCGCAGACGGGTATATTCTTCCGCAGAACTCGATCCTCAACCCGGAAGACGAGTTTGGAGATTTTCAGATCGTTGAGTTGATCGGAAAGGGCCTGATCGGAAAAATCTATTCCACAGTTCATATGGATACCAACGAGTCCTTCGCACTCTGCGTGATTCCTTATCGTGCTAGCACGGATCTGCGTTTTGGAGCTCGCATCCAAAACTTTGTAAACGAGTCGCAGCATTACAATCACCCAGGTTTCCCAAAAGTCCATGGCTGTTCGGTGATTCAGGGGCGTTTTTGTATCCAAATGGATCCCATCCACGGGCGTAGTTTACAGGTTATTTACGACGAGAAAGAGCAAGGGCTCGTCGGGACACACTCAGGATTAGTTTGGTGCCAGACCCAGGCTATCGAGAAAGGTGACATTTCGCTCCCGCCTAAGCTGTGTTTTGATGAAGCGTCAGTGAGCCAGGTGCTACGCAATTTGGCCGAGATGTTGACTGTTGTGCAAAGCCAGCGAGGTGCTGTGCTGAGTCTCTCACCTTCGTATATCTTTATTGATGATGAGCTGAACGTTCAGGTGGCATTGAGTGGGTTGATGGCGACTATGGGTCAGTCCCTGTTCGGTGAGATCGTTTCATCGGAGATTTCACCAGTTGGACCAGAATCCCAGTGTCGTGCAATTTCAGTGATTGATGTCCTGAGTCCCGAGGCTCAGCAAGGAGGCGAGCCGCATGTGAAATCCGACCTGTTTT
The DNA here is from genome assembly GCA_013215165.1 of Opitutales bacterium. Taxonomy (NCBI): domain Bacteria; kingdom Pseudomonadati; phylum Verrucomicrobiota; class Opitutia; order Opitutales; species Opitutales bacterium. The sequence goes on from JABSRG010000051.1 coordinate 25,629, forward strand.
CAGTTGGCGTAGTTGCATATTGGATGTTGACGGGACAGTTTCATGCGGCCCTTCCGATTGAGGTGCCCCTGAAGGAAATGCGGCCAGATTTAAGGTTGGACTGGGTGCCCATTTTGGAGCCGCTGATCGACCCAGACTTGGATCAACGGATGGCATCTCCCCAGACGCTTACTTCTCTGATCGATAATTTGGGTGATGGTTCAACTCACGCTGAGCCACCGCTTGCCGAGAATGCAGTGGAAAAACGGAAGGGCTCCAAATCTCGAAAAGAAAAGCAAAAGGCATCTTTAAGGCGGTCGCAGCCTAAAGCTAGCGGGAAGCAACGTGGTCTCCTGCTTACTTTCGGGCTCGGACTCGGGACACTTTTCATCGTCGGTGCCTTAGCTTATTTCTTGATTCCAATGGTACTGAGTGAGCCTGAACCAGAACCGGTAGCAGCTCCGGTTATACAGTATATGGGCTTTCAGGTCTCAGGTCTGTCAGGGACGACGATTACGCTTATTGCAGAAAAAGGTAAAGCAGTTGAATTAGGAATGATTGATGCAACTGGCATGTTGGAAACAAAGGCAAATGCTTTTGCGGCTGGTCGTTATCGGTTGAGGGCCGAACATCCGGATTATCGCCTCTATGAAAGTGCGTTTTTGAGATTTGAAGGTGACAGAATTCATGCCGTTCGACCGCCGCTCGCTCCCCTTCCTGCTAAGCTGGAGATTAACACTGAACCCATGGGAGCAGCAGTCTTTGTCGCTGAAATTTTAGTGGGTAGGACTCCGTTATTAGTCCCTGATCTAGCTGTTGGGAAAAGTTTGGTGGTCCGGGCAGAGCTAGAGGGTTAACGCTCTGTGAGCAAACGTGTTGAGCTGGCTGCAAATGAAAAGCATTCAATGGATCTCGTCTTTTCGGAGCTCCAGCAGGCAGAATTGTTGGTGGATGTCGTCTTATCGGATACAGATGATTCCACAATGCTTGAGATGGTCTCTATCGAGCTCGAAGGAGCAGGAGTCACTCCGCGGCCAGGGATGCACATCAATGTGCGGCCCGGTGCACTGCGAGTTGTGGCGAACCATCAGGATTATCATTCATCGGAACAGATGGTTCAACTTTCGGACCGTGATAAGAAAAAAGTCTTGTTTGAATTAAAACCGAAACCTGGAGTCGTCGTGATCGCCGATAGCATACCCACGAATACCCGATTCATCGTGGATGGTGTAACGACAGAGCCGCAGCAAACCAATTCTGGCCGACGCTTCTTTGCACTGACTCCGCGTGTTGATCACTCCATTCGCGTGGAGGCTAGGGATTTTCTTCCCCAGGAGCAAACTGTCCAAGTGTCACCCAATCGGCAGATTGATCTAGACTTCTCATTGGAACGTATTCCTGGTCCGCAGGGAGGTGCATCGTGGTCGATACCCTATCTGAAAGGCAAGTATGTTTGGATCGAGGCGGGGGACTTCCAACAGGGAAGTCCTCTCGAGGAGCACGCTCGCATTCCTAACGAAGGCCCAGTCCGATCTGTCACGGTAGAAAACTCGTTTTGGATGGGTGAAGCTGAGGTGACCCAAGCTCTCTACGAATCGATTATGGGCGTCAATCCGAGTGTTTCAGTCGGAAGCCAATTGCCCGTGGACTCCGTGAAATGGAGTGAAGCTATGGCATTTTGCAAGAGGCTGACAGATCAAGAAAGAGACGTTGGGCGCTTGCCGGCCGGCTACGTCTATCGTCTGCCTACGGAAGTGGAATGGGAATATGCGGCGCGTGCTGGCAGTGATTCACCCTACTCCTGGGGTAGTACGGCGACTTCTTCAGACGGCAATTTTTCTGGAGTGTATCCTCGCGGCTTCCGCTCAGATACATTGATCGAGCGCGAAGGTGTTTATGGATCGCAAAATGTGATGTCTTTCCAGGCAAATTCCTGGGGTCTCTACGACATGCATGGAAACGTGCGCGAGTGGACGCTGAATCGCTTTCGGCCTCGGCTCAATTTATTAGCAGAATACACAATTCCTGAAAGTGAAACGCTGCGTGAGCGCACCCAGAGAGGTGGCGGATGGGAAGACTTCGCACCGCGCTGTAGATCTGCTGCACGCGAGGGCGTCAGTGAACACATTCGGAGTAATTCTGCTGGATTTCGGGTAATTTTGGCACCCGAAATTGCCGACTAGAATCAGGTATCTCTAACCGGTTTTATGCGCGGTCTTCTATTCATATTTCTGATTTCTACTCTCTCTGTTTCAGCAGAGCTCATACCCAAGGGTTCCAAGATCAATCGCCTTCCGTTGGGACTTAAGGAATTCCGCAACATCGAGGTATTGTCTGTGAACCCTGAATCCATGACGATTCGCCATGATCTAGGCGTAGACCAAATCTTTTTTGAAGATCTCGGCCCCGAGCTCCAGGAACGCATGGGCTACGACCCGATCGACGCAAAAAAATATCGCGTGCGGATCGAGCAGGAGCGCTTGCAACGCGAGCAATTTGAAGCGGCTAAACGGGCGCAGCTCCAGAGTGAGCGCAGTCACTCGAAACGTGTAACGGGTGAAAGCCCAGTCCATGTCCTAAGAGAGGTAGATCTGCGTCCAATTTTCAGAAATTTCGATACGGCAAGTAAAGATCAAGGAAGGCGACCCAGCTGCTCAGTCTTCGCCGTCGTAAGTGCGTTGGAGTATGAGTATTTTCGACTCTTAGGGTCGACAGATAGACTCTCAGAGGAGTTTCTTATCTGGGCTACGATGCAGCGTGTTGGATCGTATTTACCGCAAATAAATGACGGTGCTTTCGATGCAGGTTTTTCTATCCGGACTGTGTTTGAAGCACTCATTCAATACGGAATCGTTACTGAGGAGATCATGCCGAATACGTTCGGAGTCCAGATGCAGGATATCGAAGCCCCGGAGCCCGAAATTCTGGAACGGGCTCGAGAACGTCGAGCGACGATTTCAGTCCAGGCAATTCTCAGTTCTGATCGCGCTGAGCGCATAAAAGAACTCATAAAAGCACTCAATCGTCAGCGGCCCGTAGTGATCGGGATGATCTTGCCGCCTCACCGAAATCTGAAGCGTACCTTTGTTTTAGACAGCCAGACCCCAGTCGAGAGCTATCGGCATGCCGTGACCTTAGTGGGGTATAGCAACGCCACGGGGCAAATTGAGGATACGCGCTTTTACTTTAAGAATTCCTGGGGCCTTGACTGGGGTATCCAAGGCTACGGCATCGTCTCGTTTAATTACCTAGAGCAACACCTCAACGATGCTTACGTAATCGAAGTGGTCGGTGAAATCGAAGGGGCAAGCGCAGAGAACCGAGCGTCTATCGACAGTGGTTCGAAGTAATTCCTAAATTTCGATACAGGCTGGGATCGCCATGCGGGTTTAAAGTGCCCCCTCAGCGCCTTCCACGGCAAAAAAACCAGCACCTCGGACCGCCGAGCCCGAGCTCGGCATCAATCGCCCAAAATAACCCGCAACGGATCTTATCCATAGGCAACCCAAAGCCCAGCATACGAACCCAAAAAAATTAGCGTTCATTCGCGTCCATTAGCGGATCAAGACCCAAACTCTTAGACCGACGACGATCACGATCACGACAACGATTTAAATGTGTCGTCCTGAAATAGGTTGTCATTTCATACACGAAATCGAAACCAATGAAGGCAGCTAAGAAAGAAAAAATCG
>JABSRG010000052.1 GCA_013215165.1 Opitutales bacterium
TAGACACGATCAACCGCTACAGCCCATCAATACTCAGGTTTGATCTCCGCCATCAGGTCTTATGGGATGGCTGTGACATTTAGATACGATGCCCCTGACACCGAGTGGGAAAATAAATCGTCGGCAACTCCCCGCTCCAGCATTACTCAAGTCAGCAGAAAAATCTCTTCCGGTAGCTGATTCCGAAAAGCTCATGGCTCAGATCTGGGAACACCTCCTGGAAGCCGCACCCATCGGCATCGATGACAACTTTTTCGATCTCGGTGGGCATTCATTGCTTGCTACCCGCGTCGTTTCGCGTGTTCGCCAAGACTTTGGACTTGAGCTGCCCCTCGCAGCGCTATTCGAGGCACCGACGATCACAGGCCTCATTGCAAAGCTGCAAGAACAGGTCGACGACGCCGAAACACTTGAAGAAATCGCAACACTTTCCCTCGCACTCGAATCGATGAATGATGAAGAGCGCGCTGCCTTTCTAGCCAGCATGGAGGATTGAAAATGACGAACCCTCTTACGTTAAACACGAATATACACCATGAAGCTCTCACCTGAACAATTGGCTGCCTACGAGGAAGATGGATTTTTACTCCTCGAAAACGTTTTCTCCGACTCTGAGGTCGACACGTTCGTCGACGAAATCGAGCGGCTCAAAGACATCGACACACCCAGTCGTGTCCTCGAAGAAAGCTCCGGATTAGTGCGCGCGCTTCATGGCTGCCACCTGGATAGTGTCATTTTCGGCGAATTGATACGTAAAAAACGTATGCTAGATCCAGCTGTCCAGATCTTGGGCGACGACGTGTATGTTTTTCAATTCAAGGTAAACTGCAAAGAGGCCTTCGGGGGCGAGGTATGGAAGTGGCATCAGGACTATATTTTTTGGAAATACGGAGATCAAATGCCCGAGCCCTTGGCCACGAATCACATGATCTTCCTCGATGAAGTTACGGAGTTTAACGGGCCACTCATTGTTATCCCTGGCTCGCATAAAGACGGCTGCATCGATCGTAAATCCAACCGCTCAGAAACCGGCGCAGGTGACTGGGAAGAAAATGTCAGTGCAGATCTAAAATACACGCTCGATGGCGAAACGGTAGCCCGCATGACGGTAAACGGAGGTATGGTCGCTCCCAAAGGTCCGCGCGGCAGCGTATTGCTTTTTCATCCCAACTTGGCTCATGGCTCAGCACCCAATATTTCTCCCATACACCGACGCTTGCTTATAGTGACTTACAACCGAACCGACAATGCTCCTCAGCCCGAACACCTTTGGCGTCCAGAATTCCTAGTAGGTCGCGACACCAGCCCCTTAGTCTCCACGGGAGATTAGGAACCTAGCCGAGATTCTCGTGAATTTGTTAAACAAGGCTGGATCCAGCCCACAAGCGGCAGGAACGTTTTGCCAAAACGTCCGACCCAAGGCCACACACTCGATCTGCAAAAGCTCATCGATCAATCCATGACTAAGGCCGAAATTCTCCAGAAGCTCCTCGAGAAAAAAGGGCTCAAGAAGCAGCCGGCTCCTCGGATTCCCAAACGGCCTAACGACGCTGCTCCACGCCTGTCCTTCGCGCAGCAACGCCTCTGGTTCGTTCAGCAGATGGCTCCGGGCAGCACTGCCTACAATCTCCCGGCAGCCTGGGATATCGAAGGCCCCTTCGATATCGAACGTTTACGCACTGCTTTTCACAAAGTAATCGAACGGCACGAAATCCTTCGCACCCGTTTCCCTACTGATGGCCACACAATTGAGCTTTCGATCGCAGAAACAACCTCGCTGGAAATACCACTGATACCCATCGCGCGAACGGACCATGCCGCGATTCAGGCGCACGAGGCTGCCGTGCTTTTTGCTCCGTTTTCATTGAATGACTGTCCTCTCCTGCGTGCGACAGTCCTTCAATTCGGCCCCGAGTCCTATCGGCTGCTCGTTTGCATTCACCACCTCGTGTTTGATGGTTGGTCGATCAGCGTGTTGATGAAGGAAATCTCGGCGCTATATGCTGGAAATACTCTGCCCGCCTTGAGCCATCGGTATTATGATTTCGCCCACTGGCAGCGCAGTCAGTGCGAATCCGGCAGATGGGAAGCTGCAGTGAATTATTGGGAAAAGGAGCTTGCGGGCCTCGCGCCTGTCGATTTCCCGACAGATCGCCCCCGGCATTCCAAAGCCACAGATCCAGGTGCCATTCACCGTTTCGGTTTACCGCAGGCTTTGCTGAATCAAGTCACCACTCTCAGCTCGCGGCTCAAGACGACACCCTTCAATATATGCTTGTCTGCCTGGCAGGTGTTAGTCGGGCGCTACGCACGCACCGATGATGTCGCCATAGGCTCACCGGTGGCAGGACGCAATGTTGCCGAATGGGAATCCCTCCTCGGCTATTTTAATAACATGCTCGTGCTGCGGAGCGATTTAGGCACCGACCCAAGTTTTGCTGAATTTACACAACGCACGCACAACAAAACTCAGCAGGCGCTCGCGCATCAAAACCTCCCGTTCGAAGTCGTTGTCGAGCACCTCAGCCCAGAACGCCATCTCGACCAGAATCCTCTATTTCAGATCGCTTTTTCGTTCCAGAATTTGCCGAGTGCACAGCTTGCAATGGACGGCCTGAGCTGGACACCGATCAACCTACCCCAGCACGAGGCCAAATTTGACCTACTCCTCGCGCTTGAAGAGTCGGAGGGACAGCTACAAGGCTCCTTGGAATACAGCACCCAGCTTTTTGACACCGAAACCATTGAGCGACTGATAGAGAATTATGCGACACTCCTCCGGGCTGCGTGCAAAAATCCTGAGCAGTCCATCTCCCATCTACCACTTACCTCAGAAACGGAGCGCACCCTGGTCGGACAACGTCCACTACCCCGGAAGTTCGATTTAGAAGACTGCATCCATGAGCGCTTCATCCAGCGCGCAAGAAAGGCACCGGATCGCATCGCCATTTCCGACGGAAAGCGAAGCATTACCTATGGTGTATTGGAGCAAAAGTCAGCAGCATTGGCCCAACACCTTATTGGTCGCCAGCTACCGCTAGAATCAATCATCGGCATTCACCTCGAACGCAGTATCGAGACGGTAATTGCCATTATCGGAATCCTCAGAGCAGGCCATGCCTATTTACCACTAGATGTGCATGCTCCGAAATCCCGCCTTCGCTATGTTGTAGAGGATAGCGGCACAGCACTGATACTCTCAGCCCGCTCGACCCAACGGCAGCAGACCGCCGCTCAAATCGTTTTCCTTGAAGATGCCTTAGAATCAACTGCCCCCTACGCACTTCCTGAAGTCCCCCCCGACACGCTCGCCTACGTCATCTACACGTCGGGTTCCACGGGAAAACCCAAGGGGGTGATGATTCCTCACCGCAATGTTACCCGCCTCTTTGATGGCACACATAACTGGTTCAATTTTGGCCCCAATGACGTCTGGAGCCTCTTTCATGCGTTCTCCTTCGACTTCTCTGTTTGGGAACTGTGGGGAGCCTTGGCATACGGAGGTAGGGTTGCACTGATCCCGTATTGGGTCAGTCGATCAACAGACAAATTCTACAAGATGCTGGAAAGCGAAGGTGTTACTGTTCTTAGCCAAACTCCCTCAGCCTTTCGCCAACTCACGCAGCATATCACGCGGCCGGACCATCCAACTCAACTCCAGCTCAAGTGGGTTATTTTCGGCGGTGAGGCTCTAGATCTCTCGAGCTTAAAGCCATGGTTTGAGCACTTTCCCGAAGACGCGCCAAGACTGGTCAATATGTATGGAATTACAGAAACGACCGTGCATGTGACCTACCGTGAAATTCGAAAGACGGATGTCCTTTCCAGCAAAGGCAGCCTCATTGGTAAGCCAATTCCCGATCTGTCGATCCACATCCTGGATGAACAGCTCCAGCCAGTTCCTTGTGGTGTTATTGGTGAGATCTATGTCGGGGGTGCTGGGCTAGCCCGCGGCTACTTAAATCGTCCCGAGCTAACTCAAGAACGCTTCATCAACAATCCGATTCAGCCAGATGTTTTCGGTCAGCGGCTGTATCGAACCGGCGATCTCGCAAGGTATTTGTCAGATGGGGATATCAGCTACCAAGGACGGTCAGATTTTCAGGTGCAGGTCAAAGGGTTCCGCATCGAACTCGGCGAAATACAAGCTGCGCTCGCAACCCTACCCAGTATAAAAGAAAACGCTGTATTGGCTTGGACTGATGCAGCCACCAGCTCGACCTTCCTCACAGCATACTGTGTCACGGACCAAGGCGACCCTTTCGATGTTGCCGATCTACGCGCCGCGCTAAGCGAACATATACCAGAGTATATGATCCCCGCGCATTTTGTCTCTCTCGATGCGCTGCCCCTTACTGAAAACAACAAGCTGGACCGCGATGAACTGGCCAAGCGCAAGACTACTGAGGTAGAGGTCACACCCACTACTCGCGAGTCAAATACGCCTGCCGAACACGCCTTAGTTCAGGCAATCTCTGAGGTGATAGGGGGCACAAATTTTCCTGTAGACGCGAACCTCTTTGCCCTCGGTATCGATTCAATCCTGATGCTTCAAGTCCGAGCCAGGTTCATGGATCTGGGGTTCCGTTTCGAGTTACAGGATGCCTTTCGCCATCAGACAATCGCAGCGCTTGCTTCGGCGGCCGAGCAAAGCGCTGGGCCAGATCTCGAGGCTACCATGCAGCCTTTTGTTATGGTCGACCCAAAAGATCGCCAGAATTTATCAACCCGAGTGGTGGATGCCTACCCTCTAAGCGCGCTTCAGCAGGGGATGTTATTCCACTCCGAGCTATATACGGATTCGGCGATTTATCACGACATTTTCTCCTATCGTTTACGCGCTGTCTACGATGAAGAGCGTATCAAGCAGGCTGTCCGCTTTGTCGTCGAACGCCATCCAGTTCTCCGCACGGCCATCCTGCGCGAGGGACTCTCTCAACCCCTCCAGTGCGTCTTCGATTCGGTCGAATTACCCCTGCAAAACTACGATATCTCTGGAGAATCTGACAACCAGCAGCGGGACGTTATTGAGCGATGGATCGATGCGGAAAAGGCCCGTGTTTATGATTGGACTGTCGCACCTCTGATTCGCATGGCCACCCACCGAGTGGCAGAAAGCGAGTGGTATTTTTCACTGAGCCTGCATCATAGCATTCTAGATGGATGGAGTGTATCTACCCTGCTGGCAGAGCTATTTGATCACTATCTAAATGGCCCACCAGACTTGTCAGCGCCTCGGACCTCATTCGCGGCCTTTGTAAAATTAGAACAGGCCTGCATTCAAAATCAGGCGAGTCAGGAATTTTGGACCCAACAACTCGAAGACGCCCAACACCTGCCCCTTCCAGTTTGGCCTGAGCATCGCCGCGACGACGTGCAGACACATGCCGCCTCCGCAGTCATCCACTCTTGGAAGGCCGGCGAACTCCAGCGGTTAGAGCATCTCGCTCGGACACATCAGGCACCACTCCAGACCCTTCTCCTGGCGCTTCATGCGAAGGTCATGTCTGTCACTTCAAACCAGCGCGACGTCCTAACCGGCCTCATCGCCAACGGACGCCCTGAGACTGAAGACGGAGATAAAATCCTCGGTTTATTCCTAAACACGGCTCCTTTCAGAATCAATGTGGGGCATACGACTTGGTCGAAACTTATACAGAGCTGCTTGCAGACAGAGGAAGCACTCTTGCCGCATCGGCGTTTCCCTCTGGCTGAGATCCAGCGCCTTACACATCAGCGTGAACTCTGCGAAACGGCCTTTAACTTCGTGCATTTCCACGTGCTTGATAAGATACTTGCCTCGCCAGAAATCGAACTCCTGGAGACGCGTTACTTCGACGAAAACAACTTTGCTCTCTTTGCTCAATTTAGTATCAATCCAGATACAGGCCACCTCGATCTAGAGCTCAAATACGACATAGCTCGTTTCGATGTGAAACAGATGGCGGCCATCCTTTCGCTCTACAGCGACGGAGTAGAGGCGATGCTCCGGGACGCCAAGCTGCTCCATGACAGTACACCGCTCGTCAACCAGCTCCCCTCGTTCATTTCCGGGGAACATCAGGAGCGCGACCCCGCCCTATTACTCCATCATTTTGTAGAAATTCAAGCTGCCGAACATGGAGACCGCATCGCTATTCGCGGGGGTTCAGAAGCAATCACTTACGCGGAGCTCAATAGCCAGGCGAACCAGGTGGCTCATCAGCTTCTTGCGCGTGGCATCTGCCTCGAAGGTCCGGTTGGCATCTTCATGGGACGCAGCCCCAATCTCTTAGCGGGTATCCTTGGCGTATTAAAGGTGGGCGCCACCTATGTGCCCCTCGATCCCAATTATCCTGAAGCGCGCCTTTCCTATCTCTTCAACGACGCATGCATGGCGTGCGTGATTACGGAACAAATCCTCGTCGATTCCCTACCCGAGAACACGCCCTACCTGCTCATTGAAACCATTGAAGGGCCAGATTACAATCCAGGCATTTCGCCCCACTCAGATCAACTGGCCTATATTATTTACACTTCAGGCTCTACCGGAAAGCCGAAGGGAACCGCAATCTCACACAGTAACGCCGTTGCCATGGTGCAATGGGCGCAGACTGTCTATTCCGAAGCTGATGTAGCGGGTATGCTGGCGAGCACCTCCATCTGTTTCGACCTATCCATCTTCGAGTTTTTCCTTACGTTCGCTCAGGGCGGCAGCCTGATCCTGGCCGAAAATGCCTTGGCTCTCCCAGAACATGCGCATCGATCGGAAGTCACTCTTGTCAATACGGTCCCGTCAGCTGCAGCAGAATTATTACGGCAAGACGGATTTCCTGAGTCGGTTCGGATCATCAATCTCGCCGGTGAACCGCTCAAACGGGGCCTATCCGACGCACTCTACGCTATCCCACAGATAAAGTCTGTTTATGACCTTTACGGCCCCTCTGAGGATACCACTTATTCTACATTTATACGTCGCAGCGCAGGGGGACCTGAAACCATCGGCACACCCGTCGCCAACACCACAGCATACCTCCTGGATACAGCCTTAAATCCAGTGCCGCTGGGCACGGTCGGCGAGCTCTTTCTTTCCGGAGAAGGGATAACCCGAGGCTACCATCGCCGCCCACACCTCACAGCAGAACGCTATCTCCCCAACCCGTTCAGCTCGATGCCCGGCACACGGATGTATCGCACCGGCGACCTGGCGCGGCTCGGGCCGGACGGAAATTTTGAGTTTCTAGGGCGTTCGGATCATCAGGTCAAAATTCGTGGTTTTCGCATCGAACTTGGCGAGATCCAGAATGCGCTGGAGCAGGTGGACGCGATTAGTGAGGCGGCGGTGTCTGCCCACGAAGATGAACGCGGCAACAAGCGACTGGTGGCCTATGTCGCCGCTGCGGATTCACAATGCATTGAAGACGCACGCATCGCCTTGGCGAGGTCTCTCCCCGAGTATATGGTCCCGGCACAGTTTATCGTGTTGGAAACCTTGCCACGGACTCCCAATGGCAAGCTCGACCGCAAAGCTCTACCTGACCCAGCTCAATCATTTCAATCCGATGAGCGCAGCATCACTTTAGCCCGCAACGATACTGAAGCCGCTCTAGTCAAGATCTGGCAAGAGGTGCTGAGTGAGACGGCTGTGGGGATTGAGGATAATTTCTTCTCTCTGGGCGGGGACTCTATCTTGATGATCCAGATTGTGAGCAAGGCGCGCGAAGCAGGCTTTATTCTGAATACGCGGCAGCTATTCGATCATCAGACCATCGCCGAATTGGCTGCCGTGATTCAATTGCAACAAGATGATACTTCAACAATCGACGTTAGCCATGACGGTGCCCTGCAGAGCACACCGATCCAGCGTTGGTTTTTCGATCAGAATTTCGAAACACCCGGACACTGGAACCAATCCATTTTACTTCGCTCGCGCCAGCCCATCGACACTGCGCGTCTGGAAGCGTGTATTGAAACACTTCTGAACCACCATGCCAGCTTACGTTTACGTGCCTGGTCCGGAAGCATCCGAGTGCTACCGCCTGAATCATGTGAAGGCGATGCGCGGGTAATGACACTCAACGATCTTGGATTAGCCCAACGGACGGCTCCATGCGCCGCGTTGCAAGAAAGCCTCGATCTTGAAAACGGTCCTGTCTTCAGAGTGGCTCGGTTCACGACCGCGGACGTTGACCGGCTTTTCATTACGATTCATCACCTTGCAGTAGACGGCGTCTCATGGCGCATCCTTCTGGAGGACCTAGATAAGCTCTACAGCGTTGGGCCAGGATATGAGCTACAACGGTCAGCCTCGCTGCGAGTTTGGACGCAGGCTCTCAACCCTGAGGCCTTTGAAAACGAGCGCAGCCATTGGCAGGCCGAAATTGCCGAACAGCCTTCGGCGCTGAGCCCCGATTCCGCAGATTCAGCGAATACTTATGCTAACGAACGACGACTCGAACAGAGTCTATCAGAAGAACTGACGGAACAACTTCTCCGAAAAGCACCCGAAGCCTATAATACTCAGATCAACGATCTTTTGCTCGCTGCGCTCAGCGCTGCCCTAGCGACGTGGAGTGACCAGAGCGCGCACGCCATCCATCTAGAAGGCCACGGTCGCGAGGACACACTGAGTTCACTCGATATATCGCGCACCACCGGCTGGTTCACGACACTCTATCCGATACGGCTCGCCGTTCCTCCCGAGCACGAATTGGGTGCACTGATCCGCTCAACTAAGGAATATTTGCGTTCACTGCCTTCAAGAGGAGTCGGTTATGGCTTCCTAAGACACTTAGCTTCGCCCGCGATACCGGAGTCACAGGCGCAGATTACCTTCAACTACCTCGGCCAGACCGGTTTATTGACGCGTGAAGGCCAAGCTTTTCAACCCTGCGATGAAGATCGTGGCCCGGATTTTGGACTCAAAAACACACGGCCACATGAGTTAGATATCAGTGCAATCGTAATCAACGAACGACTGTGCCTGGATATACGCTTTGCTGAGAACCGCTGGTTGACCGACAGAATGGAGCGGTTGCTTAAAGCATTTGTGACGGCGCTGACCGACGTGATCGAGCATTGCGTTCAAAAACAGGATACCCAATACACCCCTTCCGATTTTGCGCTGGCCGACCTCGATCAAGATGATCTAGACGATGCCTTGGACGAAATTGAGTTCTAATCGATCTGCTGCTCAATGAATAAGAAGGAAATACAGGATATCTATGCGCTGACTCCCTTACAGGAGGGCCTGCTGTTCCATACGCTCCTCGACACTGAGAGCGCCGCCTACTTCGACCAGTTTATCGCACACATCGACGGAAGCCTTGACCTTGATATTTTTAAAAAAACCTGGGAGCGCATCCAGGCAAATAATCCCATTTTCCGCACTGCCTTTGCTTGGCAGACAGGCAAAAAACCCTTGCAGATAGTCGCCAAGAAAGCAGTGCTCCCGATTGATTTCTTGGATTGGTCCGACCGCGCGACTGAGCGTATTGACGACGACTTTATGGCGCTGTTAGCAAGCGACCGCGAACGACCCTTTTCTCCGTCCAAGCCGCCATTGATGCGGATCACCTTAGTCCAAACTGCATCGGAAAGCTTTCGTTTAGTCTGGAGTCGCCACCACCTCCTTCTAGATGGATGGAGCCTCTCGCTTATTCTGGAGGAATTCGTCAAAATCTATGCCGCCTTCAGTGCTAACGCACCCCTGCCGACAATCGTCCGCCGTCCCTACCGTGAATACATTCAGTGGCTGGATAAACAGGACACCGATGCCGCAGACCGGTTTTGGCAAAAATCCCTAGGCGACCTGGAACACCCATCGCGTATTCGCATGGGCGGCGAGATAAGGACTGAGCAGGCAGGTCAAAAATTTACAGAATTGACCGGCACATTGAGCCGCCCAGCAACCCAAGCTCTGGAGTTTTTAGCGCGTGAGTCGCGCGTCTCTCTGAATACTGTGGTCAAAGGAGAATGGGCCATCCTACTCAGACGGATGAGTGGTATGACCGACGTCGTCATGGGAGACACAGTTTCCGGCCGACCTGAGTCTCTATCCGGCGTCGAGAGCCAGGTCGGCTTGTTTATCAACACGCTTCCGTTGCGTGTGCGCGTGCCGTCGACCGAAAAGCTCGATTGCTGGTTGCGTGCCTTACAAGGGGTCGAAAATGAGCTCAGACAATTCGAATACAGTCCCCTTTCATCCGCGCAAAACCGCAGCGGCTTGAACCCGAGTGACAGCCTCTTTGAGAGCATCGTCGTGTTTGAAAATTACCCAGTTAGCCGGGTGCTCGATCAAGGCATTCCGGGATTGGCCATTATAGCGACTGAAACGTTTGAGCGAACGCATTATCCGATCACCTTGATTGTAGCACCCGGTGAGTCCCTCCAGTGGATTCTTATCACCGATGACAGCATATACGGAAAGGAAGGCGCGCATAGCATCCATGCCTGCCTAAAACAGCTGTTTGATACCCTGCCCGCTCAGATCCAAGAACCTGTCGGAAAGATCTCCATACTTCCACGCGACGAGCGGAGTCGATTGCTACGAACTTGGAACAATAGCGTGATTCGCTATGAGGCAGAAACTTGCCTCCATCAGCTCTTCGAGCGCCGCGCCCACCTCACGCCTTCGGCCATCGCTATCGATGATGGTAAAACGCGCCTGAGCTATGCTGAACTCAACGCTCAGTCCAACTCCTTAGCCGCAGCACTCATCCACCGAGGCATAAAAACTGAGAGCCGTGTGGGCATCTGCATGAGTCGCTCCGAACGGATGGTTGTTGCCATGCTTGCCGTGTTGAAGACAGGAGGTACCTACGTGCCGATGGATCCGGCCTACCCTGCAGACCGCATAGCCTACATGCGCGATGACTCCGATGCTGAGCTTATCCTGACGGAGACGCGCTATCTTGAACCTCTGGAACTCCCCGATGCGACCACTCTCTGCGTCGACATTTTTGATTTTCAGCGCGCGCCTGCCTACAAAGAACGGGCAGACATCCGAGCCGACAATCTCGCCTACATCATCTATACTTCGGGGTCAACCGGCCTACCCAAGGGCACCGCTATCACCCATCGTAATGCACATGCGCTGGCGGTATGGGCCTATGACACCTTTGATCGAAATGACTGGTCGGGCGTCCTAGCGAGCACTTCAATCTGCTTCGACCTCTCAGTCTTTGAGATATTTGTCACTTTGGGAGCCGGCGGCATGCTTGTGCTAGTGGAGAACGCGCTAGAGCTACCGCAACATCCCGCACGCAAAAATGTCTCATTGATCAATACGGTTCCTTCCGCAATCACTGAGCTTCTGAGGCTCGGAGGTATTCCCAATTCAGTCCGCACCATCAATCTCGCCGGTGAACCGCTTACAGCGGCCTTGGCGGATCGGCTCTATAACGAGACATCTGTCGCCAAGGTCCATGATCTGTACGGCCCCTCCGAGGACACGACTTACTCCACGTGGATTCAACGGTTACCGGGTGGCCCAGCAACCATTGGTCGCCCTATCGCGAATACACGAGTCTACCTGCTCGACCAAGATATAGAACCTGTCCCGCATGGCTGCATAGGAGAAATTTTTCTGCAAGGCCATGGTGTCGTGCGCGGCTATTGGCAACGACCCGACCTTACCGCTGAGCGCTTTATTCCAGACCCGTTTGGGCACAATTCTGGACAACGTCTTTATCGCACGGGAGACCTTGCTCGGTATTTTCCAGATGGCACACTCGAATTTTTAGGGCGGGTCGATCACCAGGTTAAGATTCGAGGCTTTCGTATTGAACTCGGAGAAATACAGGCCCGTTTAGAACGCCACGAGGCCATTGCTGAAACCGCCGTAATTGCGGTTGAAGACCCGCAGCAAGGCAAAGCCATTGCGGCCTATTTTGCGGTTCATAACAAAACTGATGCACCCGACACAGCGGATCTAAGCCGTTACATCGCCGAGGCTCTCCCCGACTATATGGTCCCCGCGTTCTGGATATCGATGGAGGCACTCCCTAGGACTCCGAATGGCAAGCTGGACCGCAAGGCACTCCCATCGTATACCGACGGACAGTCGACACTTTCCGCGAATCAAGTTGCGCCCCGCAGCGATCTAGAAGCCCAGCTCCATGCTATATGGCAGTCCGTTTTAGAAGCAGACGCGTTTGGCGTGACTGATTCCTTTTTTCTTTTGGGCGGACATTCGCTCATGGCTACGCGGATCTTGTCTCGGATTCGAAAAACCATTTCGCAGGACGTCCCGCTGCGACTCGTGTTTGAGTCCCACACCATCGAGGCTCAAGCCCGAGCCCTGGAGGATTTTCTCCAGCCAGAGCCTGGAGCTGAGATCGGCGACGACACAATCCCTTCAGTGGACGGCAGCGTCGAACAGCAGCTCTCTCACGCTCAAGAGCGCATTTGGTTTTTTCAACAGTTCGATCCAGGAAACCCAGCCTACAATATCCCCATAGCTATTCAGCTCAAAGGAGCGATCAAAGCGGATTTGATTGAGGAGGCTTTTGCAATTTTGGCGGAGCGCCATAGTGCACTGCGCACGCAATTCCGTTCCGTTAATGGACGCCCTACTCAACGCGTCGCTCCATCTGCGAAGGTGCCCTGGTCAACCGAAGGGCTGCATACAGACGATTTCGCGGAACGTCGTGAACGCATTGCCCTGATCGGAGCAGCAGAGGCGACTCAAGTTTTTGATCTCGATTCAGGAGGCCCGCTTATTCGGGTACGTCTTGTTTTTGAGGCGGAGGACCAAGCGACCCTGTTCATTACCTTACATCACATCATTGCCGACGGCTGGTCACTGGGTGTGCTGCTGGACGATCTGGCTGGGGCTCTCTTCGGGCTGATTTCGCACACACACCCGGAGCTCCCTGCAATTCCCGTGCAGTATCCAGACTATGCAGTATGGCAGCGAGCGCGCCTCAAATCTGAACTGGCAGCAAAACAGGCTGATTTTTGGAAACAAACACTCCAAAGCGTTCAACCACTGGAACTTCCCCTAGATTACACTCGACCGGCTGAATTGAGTTTTCGGGGAGCATCTATAACACGGACATTGGATAGTGGCCTGTCGAGTGATTTGAGCGAACTGGGTCACCAGGCACACATTCCTTTGTTCGCAATTCTCTTGTCTGGGCTACAGGTGCTGCTGAGTCGCTTTTCGGGGCAAACAGATTTCGCCATTGGCACGGCGGTATCCGGCAGAACCCACCACGACATCGAGCAAACTGTGGGGGTATTTGTGAACACCCTCGCTTATCCTTGTCGGTTTTCGCAGGGGAGTACCTTAGATGAGGTAATCAGCGCAACGACTCGTTTTAGCAATGATGCTCTGGCGCATCAGGACTTGCCATTTGAACAGCTCATTGAACTGCTCGATTTGGAACGTGATCTAGGACGCGCGCCGATCTTTCAAGTGCTCTACGTGCATCAAAACACGCCGTTACAGCAGGCAAAAATCCCTGGATTAGGGTTCAAGCCGCTTGTCCAGGAAAGTCAGACGAGCAAGTTTGAATTGACGGTAAGTTCTGAGCAAACGGAACACGGCCTTCGCCTCTCCTTTGAATATAATACGGCTTTGTTTCGCCGCGAAACGATTCAGCGCTGGATCGATAGCTTCGAAGTTTTGCTGCACGCGTTTGTAAAACAGCGCGGACTCAAGGTCGCTCAAGCGCCCATCATGCCCCGTGGCGAGCGTGATCTTTTACTAAAATTCGCAAACGTAGGCACCCCACTTACCCATGCTGAACCTAGATTGTGTCACGTGGCCATCGCCCAGCAATGCCGACTTACTCCGGATGCTCTGGCCACGAGCTTCAGCGATGGCAGTGCCGCCTGGACTTACGCCGAACTCGACGAACGAGCAGAAGCCATCGCCCACGATCTGGCTCACCAGGGTTGCGGCCCAGGATCGATTGTGGGGTATATGCTCCCCCCTGGACCGGAAGCGCTTGCGGCCATTTTAGGCATTCTCAAGTCCGGCGCTGCATACCTACCGATTGATCCAAACTATCCTGAAGAACGGATTCGTTACATGATCGAAGACAGTGGTGCCGCAGCTGTTATTGGACTCGGTCATGATCTCGCAATCGATTTCAGATCCAGTGATCGTGAACTCGGCTTCGATGATCCGATTTACTTGATCTATACTTCAGGTTCCACCGGGAAGCCCAAAGGCGCTCTGGTTCACCATGGCGGCCCGAAGAACTTGGCCCTGTGGTATCAACGTGAAGTAAAAATTACACATGATAGCAGATTCCTCATCATCTCTTCGCTGAGTTTTGATCTGACACAAAAAAATCTTCTGACGCCCCTCATGTCTGGAGCCTCAGTCTACTTTTTGAAGAGCGAGGCGTTTGATCCGTGGCAAATCCTCGATGCTATTGAAATACGGGGCATCACTCACATCAATTGCGCCCCCTCAGCGCTCTATCCGATAGTAGAACTAGCAGCAAAGTCTGAATTCTCAGCCCTGAAGAGCCTCCGCTATGTCGTTTTAGGCGGCGAAACCATTGCAGTAGATCGCTTGAGTGCATGGATGCGGCATCCGGCTATAAACGTCCGGGTGCTTAATAGCTACGGACCTACTGAGACTTCGGATGTGTGCAGTGCCGATTGGGTATTGCCCGATGACACGGAAACGCACATCGGCACACCCCTCCCCGGTTCAACAGTCTATGTCATCGATGATCAAGGTCAGCTCACTCCGACGGGGTGCGAGGGCGAAATCGCCATCGGTGGCGTCGGTGTCGGTCACGGCTATTGGAATCGCCCCGAACTTACAGCGGATCGCTTTCTGCCTGATCCTTATACAGGGGGAGAGCGACGACTTTATCGCACCGGAGATCTCGGCAAAGTCCTCCCGAGCGGGAAGATTTCATTTGTCGGACGTAAGGACTTTCAGGTCAAAATCCGTGGGTTGCGTGTCGAGTTAGGTGAAATCGAGCATGCTGTGCGTAATCAACCGGGCGTCCGTAGTTGCGCGGTCATTGTAAAGGATGCGCCCCATAATCCGCGCCTGGTGGCATTCTATGAATCGGAAACGGATGATGTTCAAATCGACCTCAATGCCTTGGGGCTTCCTGAGTACATGATCCCCGGCCAAATGGTATGGATTGAGGCCATGCCCCACACTCCCTCAGGTAAGACTGACTACAAAACACTGGGCACATTTCAACTTTCCCCGCAGAAGCAGGTTGAAGAAACCGAAGCCTTAGAAAGCGCTGAGGAAAAAGCACTCGGTGCCATCTGGTGCAAGATACTCAACTTGCCTTCAATAGGGCGTAACGACGACTTTTTCCGTATTGGCGGGGACTCCATTCTTAGCATCCAAGTGATCGCCAATGCACGCGAGGTCGGGTATGCTCTCACGCCCCGTGATCTCTTTCGACACCCGACCCTCTCTGCCCTGGCGAAGGTAAGTCAGCACCTGAAACAGACTGCGGACCATCAAGAGACCTTAACCGGCTCTTGCCCCCTTGGGCCGATTCAACGCTGGTTCTTCGATCAAAATTTCCCCCATGCCGAGCATTGGAACCAATCGATGCTCCTGGCCAGCGATTACCCGCTGAACGCGGATCACCTCGCCGCGGCGTTACTGAAACTCATCGAGCATCACGATGCCCTAAGGCTGGTGTTTGGTGATCAAGCACACTTTGCCAAACCGAGTGATCTGGAAGATCGCCTTCTTATCGTGCGCCCCATGAGTGCATTTAGCGAAGAAGTCTGCAAGAAACTTCAGGGCGATTTGACCCTAGAAACAGGACCGCTGTTTCGCGCAGCGCTTTTCCAGGATAATGAGGGGCAGTCAGCCCGTCTCTTGCTGATCGCGCACCACTTGGTAGTCGATGGTGTCTCTTGGCAGATAATTCTTGAGGACCTGGCCACACTCTACGCGGCTCAGGATTCATCCGAGGCCGTCGCGCTCCCGACTAAATCGATTAACCTGAGGGACTGGATCGATCAGCTGCATGCCTACAGCCAAACAGAAGCACATCGAGCCGCTCAAGTCTATTGGGCATCTCAGCCACTTAATCAAATTCAAGCACTCCCGCGCGACCTTCCCCAGGGCTCTAACTTAGCAGCAGATAGTCGATACGTCTCAACTCACTTGTCGAATAGAGAGACCCAAGCTCTCTTGGATCACTCAGAGCACATCCAGACCCTACTCCTGACCGCGCTGGCACGCACCCTCAAGCCTTGGACACAGAAACAGGCTAATTGGGTCCAAGTCGAGGGTCATGGCCGCATCCTGCCGGGCTCTCAGGTCAACAATTCGCGTACTGTGGGTTGGTTCACTGCCCTTTACCCGGTCTGCCTAGACACCGGATTTTCAGCAGACATCGCCGCGCAGATCAAAAAAATAGGCCAACGCTTAGAATCGATTCCCAACGGCGGAATCGATGCTGGTATTCTTAATTATATCTCGGGCGAAGCATCGATACCGCAGCCAGAAATCGCCTTTAATTTTCTGGGACAAGTCGACCGCAACACGTCGAATAATCTCCTCGGCCTGCGTCCCGCCAAGGAACCATCGGGCAGCCATTATCATCCAAGCAATCCCCGCCCCTATCTTTTGGAAATCAACGGATCGATTCGGGAAGGTGAATTGGAACTCATTTGGTCATACTCAGCCGGAGTGCATCACCCCAATACAATCGACGCGCTTGCCCAGCAATTCGCCAGCGAACTCCTCACTGTTACTCAAATCGACACACAACAGGGCTCCAGCGCTGTATCAGCCACCAAGATCAAGTCCAAAGACATGAAGAAACTGATCTCAAAATTTAAGTCATCCACCTAGTGCACAGACACGCTCGCCATGGATCAGGACAACATTGAAGCCATCTATCCTCTTTCCCCGATGCAGCGGGG
Organism: Opitutales bacterium; assembly: GCA_013215165.1. Classification (NCBI taxonomy): domain Bacteria; kingdom Pseudomonadati; phylum Verrucomicrobiota; class Opitutia; order Opitutales; species Opitutales bacterium. Next base: position 16,858 of record JABSRG010000052.1, read on the forward strand.
CATGCTGTTTCATCTCAATAACGAACCAGGCACCGAAGCGTATTTTGAACAATTCACCGGCAAGCTCGATGGGCAGGTAGATACGCAGGCCTTCGCACAAGCCTGGCAGGCCACAGTCGATCTCCATCCCGCCCTGCGCACGGCCTTTGTCTGGGAGGGCATCGAACAGCCTGTGCAGATTGTGCTAAATGAGGCACCGATGAGCTTTGAAGCGATTGATCTTCGTCGTGAAAACTTGAGTCACTCAGCCGTTCGTGCACGCGTCGAACAGTCCGCTGAGAGCGACCGAAAAAGGGGCTTTATCCTAAGCGAAGCCCCTCTGATGCGCGTTCAGCTCATTCAGGTAAGCGATACGCAAAACTGGTTTATTTGGAGTTTTTCCCATCTCTTGATCGACGGGTGGTGTTTGGGCCTAGTCTTTCGCGATTGCGTGAACGCTTACCAGTCATTGCGGCATGGAAAGGCTCTAATTATGGAGCCGCCGCGACCCTACTCTGAGTTTATCGAGTGGCTGGATACGCGAGATAACACAGCGTCTCTCAAAACGTGGTCTAATTACCTCAAAGAAGGCACACTACCCACCCCGCTTCCCTTCTATCCCGAAAAGCGCAAAAATCTTGGACCCGCGTTTCACGAGTTCAATTTTGCTTTCGAGGAAGCATTGACGGGGAATCTGGAGGCCTACGCACGGGAACGCGGCGTTACGCTAAATACTTTGGTCCGCCTTCTTTGGGGAATGTGTCTGAGCCAATCAACCGGTGTAAGGGACGTCATATTTGGCACGACTCTATCGGGCCGACCCGCTGAACTGCCAGGCGCAGATACTATGGTAGGTTTGTTTATCAACACCTTACCCTGCCGAGTCACCATAGACCCAACCCAGTCCATCGATACACTGATATCCGAACTTCAAACTGCACAGCAAGAGCTCTCAGAGCATGAACATCTCGAACTGGCACAGATCGGACAAGCTCTCGGGCTCCCGGCAAACGAAGCAGTATTTGAATCGATTCTGGTATTTGAAAACTATCCAGCATCTCCGAATTCGTTGAGCCAAGTGGATCTCGGTTTCGAGTTGAGCGAATTCAGCGCGCGAGAACGCACCAACTTTCCTCTCACAGTCGTCGCGGTTCCCGGTGAGACATTAGGGATACGTTTTATCGCAGCTTCTTCATGCTTTGACCCGGTTTACCTTATGCGCCTAGAGGGGTTCATTCGCCACACAGCGGATCGTCTACTCGACCCCAATAGCATCCAGGTAGGGCAGCTTCTGACGCTGCCAGAACCGGAACTTGAGCTCCTCAGACCTCAACCCGCAGTCAGATCAGCATCCTCAGACGAATTCCTCTCCATCGTTCAACAAATCGAGGAACAGGCATCGAAAAACCCAGATAGTCTCGCGCTAGAAGACGAAACGACCCGACTCGATTACAACGCCTTCAACCTGCGTGCCAATCGTCTCGCTCATCAACTATCCAAGCTCGGGGCCAGCCCAGACGCCATCGTCGCCGTCTGCATTGAGCGCTCCATCGATGCGGTAGTCGCAAACTTAGCAGTCCTGAAAACAGGAGCAGCCTACTTGCCCATCGATCCCGCATACCCCGCTGCACGGATTGCGGATATGTTGGACGACTCTCGTGCAGCAATCCTAATAAATCGGGGCGAAACATCAGATTTTGACGGCCTTCAAGTGGATGTCGCAACGAGCAGCGATGCATCTCTAGCGGCTCCGGCCATGCGGGTTCCTATTTTTCCGTCCAGTCCCGCTTACTGCATTTACACTTCAGGCTCTACGGGCCGACCCAAAGGCGTCTTAATCTCCCACCAAAATATTGCTACATTCGCCGCCAATCAAAATACCCACTACAGCGCAGGTACCGGCTCAAAAATAATGCATGCGGCGAGCGTGGGGTTCGATGCAGCCACTTGGATGACTTGGCCATGGCTATGTGCCGGCAGTTCGCTCTACATCGCAAGTCGAGAGATCCAGACCGATTGGTAGAGGCTCCCAGCTGTCATCTCACAAAATGATATCACCCACGCATTTTTCACGACGGCTATTGCTGAGCGTCTGATCGATTTGGACTGGCCGCATGACACTCCATTACGCGCGCTCTTAACGGGGGGTGAACGGCTTTCCCGTTATCCCCAAAAACCTTTGCCCTTCGAATTTTATAACCACTACGGACCGACCGAGGGGACCGTTCTAGTCATCTCAGGACTCATAGAGCATTCAACGCAGGCGCCCAAGGTTCCGCCTATGGGTAAACAATTCGCAGACAACCAGCTCTGGATATTGGATGAATGCCTGAACCCCGTGCCCCAGGGTGCCGTAGGCGAGCTGTGTATTGGCGGAACACAGGTCGCTCTAGGCTACTTCGGACGACCGGATACCACCGCAGGCTGTTTCGTTCCAAACCCATATAGCTCTGAAGCGGGTGCACGACTTTATCGCACAGGTGACCAGGTGCGCATGCTACCCGACGGAAGCTTCAGCTTCGAAGGGCGTCGCGATCGACAGATCAAGCTGCGCGGCAACCGGATTGAACTCGATGAAATCGAGCAAAAACTGCGCGCCTCGCACCTTTGCAAGGAATTTGTAGTGAGGCTTGAAACGGATTTACCATCCGGCCCCCAGCTCGCGGCTTTTGTCGTACCCGCCTCGCCGGAGCTCGGTGCATCAGACGCCGAAACATACCTGCGCAACCAGTTACCTGACTCGATGATACCGGGAATCTGGATATCTCTCGACGCATTACCGATCAACGCCAACGGCAAGATTGATAACAAAGCACTGGATACGCTTGCGGCACAGTCTTCGAACATTGAAAAAGCGTCCGTGGATGCCGCCTCGAGTCCTATACTCGAGGCTGTCATCGAGTCTTATAAGAGCGTCCTTGGGCTTTCGCACATCTCAGCTCATGATAGCTTTTTTCACCTCGGCGGCCATTCTCTCAACGTCATGCAAGTCGTCTCTCTACTCCGCGACATGCTCGAGATTGATCTCCCGCTCAAAACAGTGTTCGACACACCTGGAGCTGCCTCACTCGCTCAACGCATCGAAGCCGAATTCCTTGGCTCCGGCAAAAATCGCCCAGCAATCAAGGCAACCCCACAAAAGGAGAGATACCCTCTATCCTTCGCTCAAGAACGGCTCTGGCTTCTCAGCCAAATGCCAGCGGAAACCGATCCCTACTTCGTTACTTTAGCATTGAAACTAACTGGCATTGTCGATGATCGGGCACTCCAAAAATCACTGAGCCTTTTAGTCGAACGTCACACAACTCTGCGCACAGCCATCCTTGCAGACAAAGGACAGGAGCCTCACCAGACGATTATAGATCAAACCACGGTACTGGTAGAACGCGCAGATTGGTCTCAACAAAACCCTGAGGAACAACTCACCAGCCTGCAGGCATTTGTCAAAAAAGAGGCAGAGCGCCCCTTCTTTCTGAATAACGGTTCCCCGCTCCGCGCCACTCAAGTAAAAATGAGTGCTACAGAAACAGCATTGATTCTCACGGTGCATCACATTGCGATTGATGGTTGGTCACTCAGCGTGCTGTCGCGGGATTGGCTTGCATGCTACGAAGCAGCAGTCTCCGGCTTATCTCCAGCCCTTCCAGATCTGAGCATTCAGTATGTGGACTACGCCCTGTGGCAGCGAACCTGGTTGACTGGCGAAGTGCTCGATGAGCTGCTCGCATTTTGGCGAGATGAACTTGGGAGCGTACCCTACCTAGACTTGCCGACTGACGCACCGCGCCCAGCACGCATAACCTACCGCGGTGCAGCGCACCCCTTTACAGTCGATGCTTATACCACCCAGCGAATTAGAGCTCTGGCAGTCGATGAAGGGGCTACGCTCTCGATGACCCTGATGGCCGCATTTGCTGCCACATTACGCGCATTTAGCCAGCAAGACGATTTCGCCATCGGCATGCCGGTGGCCAATCGTGAAGGAAGCAACACCGAAGACCTCATTGGTTTTTTCGTCAACACTCTGGCGATTCGATGCCAGTTCGATGATGCGACACATTTCGCTGACTTATTGAGCTCCATTCGTCAGCGTGCTCTCCAGGCTTATCAACACCGTGAGCTGCCTTTTGAGAAGCTAGTTGAGGAACTGAAGCCAGAGCGTGATCTAAGCCGCTCGCCTCTGTTTCAGGTCATGTTCACGTTTCAGAATTTACCGGAAACGGCGGCTGATTCTAGAGATCTAAACATCAGCTCCTACCCTGTAGATCTAGGCACAGCAAAGTTCGACCTGACGCTCACAATGCAGGAGAACGCCGACTCATTAAAGGGGTCGCTGGAATACAACACAGACCTATTCGAGCCAACAACTGCTGAGCGTATCGTAGGCAGCCTGAATTACCTTCTTTCGATTGCTGCCGATATCGACGATGTCTCGCTCAAATCTCTGTCACTGTTGACCGAGCAGGATCAACGGCTTTTGTTAGGCTACAACCACACGGAGCGCACCTATGATTCGATCGACCACCTTGCCGGATTTCTGCGCAGGCAAGCAAATGAAACGCCCGAGGAAATCGCCGTCGTTATGGACGACACTCAATGGTCCTATCGTGAATTCCTTGAGCGTGTTAATTTTTGGGCGCACTATTTGGTCAAAATCGGTCTGAGTCATGAGGGACGTGTCGCTGTCTACCTCGATCGGTCGCCTGATATGGTTTTGGCGCTGCATGCCATCGTTACCGCTGGAGGTGCCTATATACCGATCGACCCAAATTATCCCCAGGACCGCGTTACTTACCTCGTGGAAGACAGCGCCCCCGAAATCATTCTCACTTCGGCTGCACGTCGCGGTGAAGTCGGTGAGGCACGGGCTAAAGTCATCACCATGGATGCGGTTCCCTATGAGCCTGACGTTCCCTCGCCTGATCTTCCTGAGGGTAGAGATCGATTGGCCTATTTGATTTATACTTCAGGCTCCACCGGTCGTCCCAAAGGTACGATGATCAGCCACGCGGCGATCATCAATCGTCTACAGTGGATGCAAGAGGCCTTCAACATAGGGCCGGGTGATCGTATCTTACAAAAGACCCCTTACAGTTTCGATGTGTCGGTTTGGGAGTTTTTCTGGCCTTTCATGACGGGTGCCACCCTAGTTTTGGCGGAACCTGAGAAACACAAAGACCCCGCATACCTAGCCGAAATCATCGACCAACACCGCATCACAACGCTCCATTTCGTGCCGTCGATGCTCAAGGCTTTTCTTAACTATAATGCCCAGAATCACCACCCCAGCCTGCGCACTGTGGTATGCAGTGGTGAAGCCTTAGAATACGACACCCAGATCGATTTTAAGCGTCGCTTCCCGCATGCCCAGCTAGAGAATTTATATGGACCAACCGAGGCAGCTGTGGACGTGTCCCATTGGCCAGCGACTACCGAGCGAGAAGATGCATGCGTTCCCATCGGAAAACCCATTGCCAACGCGACGCTCCACATCCTCGATAGCCATTTCAATCCTACCGCGCCGGGCGTACCAGGTGAACTCTATATCGGAGGCGTTCAACTTGCACGGGGTTACTTAAACCGACCCGAACTGACAGCGGAACGCTTCCTACCCGATCCATTTTCACCGTCACCCAGTGCACGCCTATATCGAACCGGCGACAAAGCGCGCTTCTTACCAGATGGTAATATCGAATACCTTGGCCGTCTCGACTTTCAGGTAAAACTGCGCGGCTTCCGTATCGAGCTGGGCGAAATCGAATCGAGTATGCGCGATATTCTTGGCGTTGCAGATGCAGTCGTGGTTATCCGCCAAGACGAACGTAACTTCACCCAATTGGTAGCCTATATCGTGGCAGAATCCGGTGCGGACTTCGAAGTCGACCAGATCCGTCAGCCTCTGGCTCAAGCGCTTCCTGATTACATGATTCCAAGTGTTTACGTTTTTCTAGAATCTTTGCCACTTTCCCCTAATGGAAAGCTAGACCGCACAGCGCTACCTGAGCCGGAACAGATACAGGAGTCACCAGAAAAAGATGACGCGCCGTTGAGTCCGATAGAATCGGTGGTCGCAAGCATTTGGAAAGACGTTCTTAAAATCCCAGAACTCTCAGCATCCAGCAACTTCTTCGAGCTCGGTGGCCACTCTCTCCTCGCGACACAAATCCTATCCCGCATCCGTGAGACCTTCCGCATGGAAGTCACCATGATCACTCTCTTTGAATCCCCAAACTTGCGCGACTTTACCCAACGTATTGTTGAACAGTCCGAAAAACCTGAGTTTATCGAAAAAATCGCTCAGGCCTGGCTCAAAATCCAAGCGATGACCCCGGAAGAAAAAGAGGCACTTCGCCGGCGCAAAGCTGCGGCTGCAAAAGGCTGATCTGCCCGCCCATCTTCATTAGAATTACTGACGCCATGGATCACCCACCTCAGCCCGATGATGCCGAGCAGCTCGAAGACTTTGAGCTGTTGGACCTTCTGTTGGAAGATGAGGCAGCGGCACAGAGTGACTGTATGACGCCCCGTGAAGATCCTAGCTCTGCTCCGCTATCCCACGGTCAAAAACGGCTTTGGTTCATTGATCAAATGCAATCCGAGCATCACGCCTATATCATCTTTGGAGCCTTTCGTCTTGAGGGTGCGCTCGAAAGAAGACTCCTCACCGAATCCGTAGCCCTTCTCATGGAAAGGCATGAAAGCCTTCGCACTGCGATTGGGGATTCTGGCGAAGGTCCAATCCAATGCATCCATCCCCAGCTGGAGCCTCCGGTGACCTTTCATGCCGGACAGCATAAAGACGAGTCCACTTTTATTCGCGATGAGACTCGACGCGGATTTAGACTCGATGAAGCCCCTTTGATGCGCGTGTCCTTACTGGAGCAATCCAACACCTGTTGGTCCGTGGTTTTTGCCTTACACCACATCATTTCGGACGGATGGACGATGGCTCTATTGGTCGATGAACTAGCTCAAATCTGGGAGGCTCTTGCCCAAAACAGACCCGTATCACTCTCGCCGTTGACTCATCAATATGGTGACTACTCGACCTGGTTGGAAAAGCGTGAAAAGCATCCCGATTTTCAACGAAAACTGAGCTACTGGACCCGCGCACTTGAGGATCTGCCGCTGCTGGAGCTCCCGACCATATCTCCAAAACCAGCGCTACAAACTTTCGATGGTTCTATTGCAAATTTCTCACTTTCTCGAGAGGCTACCGATGGCGTCCATCGCCTAGCGCGCGATACAGAGAGTTCCGTCTTCAACGTATTGCTTGCAGCCACCTTTGTCCTCCTATCGCGTTATGCTGGAAAAACTGACTTTGCCATCGGTTGCCCCGAGGCAAACCGTATGCTGCCCGGCACTGAAAAGATTTTTGGCTTTTTTGCCAACACGCTCGTGATCCGGGCTGACCTATCGCGCAATCCAAGTTTTGCTAGTTTTGTCAAAACCGTAAGGGATACCTTTTTCGCCGCTCAGGAACACAGTGAAGTCCCATTCGAGAAATTGGTAGAAGTCCTCAATCCTGATCGCGATCTGAGCACGCCCCCCCTAATCGAGGCCAGCTTCACCCTCAATTCCCCCCTGGAGGAGAAGATGGAACTCTCAAGTCTGCGGCTGAGCCCGATACCTCCCCAAGAAGTCGTCGCCAAATTTCCTCTGATGGTCGCCATGTGGGAAGGAATTGGGTGTATGCAGGGGTTTTTCCAATATAACCGTGATCTCTTTTCGTCAGCCCATATCGAACAGATGATCGCTGATTTCCTGGGATTGATCGACCGTGTGACAGAGAATGGCAGTAGCCGACTTTCTGATCTTTGGGGTAGCGCGCAGCCGGAGTCGCTAGCATCCAGCACGCACAAACCTCCTCTAATCCCCGACCTGATTCGTCACCAAATTAACATGCGCCCTCAAGCGCCTGCTATCGTCTCCAAGGAAGAAACATGGTCTTTTGCCCGATGGGACACGGAAGCGCAGAAAATTGCTGGGGGCTTGAGGCAATCCGGGATTAGGGCAGGAGACCGGATACTGGTCTCTGTGGAACAAACAGGGAGCTGGATTTGCCTCCTCTGGGCAATTTGGAAAGTGGGTGGCACGCCTGTGTCTACGGATGTCGAGATTCCCTCCCAGCGTTTGGAGTTTATTGCACGCGAGTCGAAGGTGCGTCTCACTGTGGTAGATCGAACCAATCGTATAGCGGTCCCCACCATTTGCTTAGGTGAATTGCGAGCGAGCTCGGCGAACCCCAAATCCGACTGGAAAACGAGCCCAGAAGCGGGTGCCTACATCATCTACACCTCCGGCTCAACGGGCCAGCCCAAGGGCGTATTGGTAAGCCACGCAGCCCTCGCGAATCTATGCCAATGGCACGAAAACGCTTTTGGTGTGCGACCCGGAGATCGTTGCACTCAGGTGGCGAGCCCGGGGTTCGATGCTTCGATGTGGGAACTCTGGCCTAGCCTGTCGCGCGGAGCCGCGGTGCATCTGACAGAGCCCGACACCATGCTCGATCCAATCGATTTAACATCCTTCCTAAAAGCGCAGCAGATAACCCACGCATTTCTACCTACAACGGTCGCAGAACAATTCATTGAGAAAGCACATGAAATCCCCTCCCTACGCTATCTGCTAACGGGAGGCGATCGGCTCAAGCGGCACCCTAAAACGGAGACTAACTACAGAGTCATCAACAACTACGGACCTACCGAAAACGCTGTAGTTGCAACGTCTGGGCACGTTATCCCACGTGCGGGGCCCCACTTTCCTAGTATTGGCCAAGCGATCGACGGAGTGCGTGTATACATCTTGGACTCATGGCTCAGCCCCGTGCCTACAGGCGTTCCGGGTGAGCTCTATATAGCCGGTAACAGCCTTGCTGACGGATATATCGAGCGAGCTGATGAAACAGCTGAACGCTTCCTCCCGAACCCCTTTGCTCAAACCCCGAGCTCGCGCATGTATCGCACCGGCGATCGCGCGCTCTGGAACGGCAACGGCGATCTTCAGTTTTTGGGCCGTACAGATAGTCAGGTCAGCTTACGCGGCCACCGCATCGAGCTGAGCGAAGTCGCGCGCGCTGTCCGCAGCCTTCCCGCGGTGCAAGAAGCAGAGATCCTCGTCCACAACGAGGCACTCGTTACCTACGTTGCTTTGAAGCGGCCCACATCAAAAGTGGAAGACCTGATCGATGACTTGAGGCGCGTCTTGCCCGGTTACATGGTGCCCCAACGCTGGATTGTCCTCGATACGCTACCGACCACAAACAACGGTAAAGTTGATCGCAAACGGCTGATAGCATTATCGAATGATACCCGGAAACATACGGCAGGAGAGGCCCAGCTCCAAACCTCAACCGAACGCCGCGTGTCAGAAGTCTGGCAACGTCATTTAAAAGTCGAACCACTGAGCCGAGGGGATAATTTTTTCAACCTGGGTGGGCACTCCATGTTGGCAGCACGCATTGTGGCAGAGTTGAGTAAGGTTCTTGGGATCGACATCCCGATGCGGAGCTTATTCGAAGCTCCAGACTTGGCAGCAGTTGCCCGTGGCATCGACCACCTCTTGCAGGGTGGCGTATCGAGTTATTTCAATGAGCTCGATCCCGCTTTCCTCGAAGCTGAGGCCGTGCGTGGATTGCAAACAATCCCTCAGGAGATCCCTCCCATAGAGCATAAAGATCTCGATAAAACGGTCCTCATTACCGGGGCCACCGGATTCCTTGGTGCCTACCTATGCCGTGAGTGGAGTGCCTTCGCAGGGAAGATAATCTGTCACGTCCGCGCAGAGAATCCAGAATCCGGACGTGAACGCCTGGCCTCAGCTTGGGGACGGTATGGGTTCGGAGCCCTCGCCTTCAGTCCGAGTGTTGAAGTCGTGTGTGGCGATTTATCGACGCCTCGCCTTGGCATGAACTCGTCCGATTGGAAGCGCTGTAGCAAGGAAGTGACGCGCATCATTCACAACGGTGCCCAAGTGCATTTCATGGATGCCTACTCGGCCTTAAAAGACGCCAATGTCTCCGGCACTGCGGCCATCTTGGAACTCGCTACTGAAGGGCGCATCAAACCCGTAAGCTTTGTCTCCTCGCTGTCAGTCTTGGGTGCTGAGCTAGAAACCACCGACGAACATGCGGAGCTGACCGTTCCTTCGGGACTAGGCAATGGCTATGCGCAAAGTAAATGGGTTGCGGAAAAAATGATCCATGGAGCCAGAGAACGAGGCTTATCTATAAAAATCCATCGCCCTGCGCGCATCGTGGGTGACTCTGAAACGGGTGCGTGGAACGGAGAGGACTTCGCCTGTCGGATGATCCGCGGCTGCGCCGAGCTCGGCTGTTTCCCGAGCGTCCAAGGCGGGGATAATCTGATCGCAGTTGATGTGGCTGCCCGTCAGATGGTGGCACTCGATCGGGCAGATTCCATGGACAGCTTTGTTTTTCATCATGCCGGAGAAGTCCCTACGTCATGGTCCCTCTTCGTCGATGCGGTCCGCACCGCGGGATTTCCGCTTGAGGAATTGTCATACAGCGACTGGCGAACCACATTAGAACAATCGATTCGCGACGGCGACGAAAACGCACTCACCGAACTTTTGGGCATGTTTCCTCCCGCAGTTGAAAACGCCTGGGAGCAAGATCATGGCACGCCTGCCAATGGACGAGTGCAGTGTATACACACCTACCGACAACTTGCGGCCCTTGGCATACACCCCAACGCCGTTGAGGAAGTGCATGTGGATCGCTTTATCGAATGCCTCATAAGATCCGGCCTCCTCTCTCATCCGGACCACGCCACACTTACCTTCTCTCGTTAATACACTCAGATACCACTGTTATGCTCGTTTTAGGTCTCTCTGGCGGCGTCGATGCCGCCTATGAACACAAGTATGAATTCCCTACAGGATTTGCTCATGATGCTGCCACAGTGTTGGTCAAAGATGGTGAAGTCATCGCTGCAATTGAGGAAGAGCGCATCAACAGAATCAAGCACTGCAATAAGAACTGGCGCTACGGAGTTGAGTTTTGTCTCAAACAAGCTGGAGCGAGCCTAGAAGATGTCGACGCCATTGCTTTCTATGCATCCAAAGAATGGCTGCGCAATTTCCTAGGTATCTACTATCTCGCCAAGCCTGACGCCGTTGACCTGAAGGAACCGGCTGCGTTTCTGGCCTCTATCTTCGAACGAGAATTTGGTGTTTGCGTGCCCGAAGAAAAATTCCAATTCGTCAATCACCACATGGCGCACACCGTGAGCACCTTTGTCATGTCGGGCTTCGATGAAAGCCTCATCGTGACCATCGATGGTGTCGGTGAAGGCGTTTCGATGATGGTCTCAAGGGGTAAAGGCAAAAACATCCAACAGCTCCATACTGAACCCGAGACTAACTCCCTTGGTGGTTTCTATCGGCTGACGATCCAGTTCCTGGGATATAAGATGTTTCACAGCCATCCCATAGGGATGCGCTAAAAAATTAAAAAGTGGTTGGCTTTGGCGGACTTCCGATCAAGGAAGTC
>JABSRG010000053.1 GCA_013215165.1 Opitutales bacterium
ACTTCCTTGATCGGAAGTCCGCCAAAGCCAACCACTTTTTAATTTTTTAGCGCATCCCTATGGGATGGCTGTGATTTTTTTATAGATGCTATCGGTAAAGGGGACCTGTGGCATCCAAAAGAGCCCGTGATGGACGATTAGGAAGTCCACGCCGGCTTGGACGGCACGAGTAAACGGCTCAAGTCCCGCATCCACAGATGCTCCGATTTTTGTGATTTTGCCAGAATTCTCGATCTGCAGGCCGTTCTCGGCTCCCTTGAAATCACTGATATCTTTTTGGCGTGTCAGGTCGTCGCAAAACCTGACTGCGTGCTGAAGGGGTGTCGTCATGAGATGCCTACAATATCCAAAACTTGACGCAGGTCGGTGACAACAGCATCCGGCTCGATGCCATCCACCGAAGTATCTCCCTTACGCCACCGCAAAGAGCGTTTATCTTGTGCAAATAGGGCAGTGCGCATACCTACGCGTTGTGCAGGCATAATGTCGTTGCGCATGTCATTGCCAACATAAAGGACTTCGTGAGCTTGTATTTTGTAGGTTTCGCCCAGAGTCCAAACAGCTTTCTCATAGAGCGCTGTCCCTGGTTTAGCTTTCAAATGCGCAAATGACCAAAAGCATAGATCTTTCTGGAAGCCAACGGCATGGACGTTCTTTTCCAAAAATGCCTCAAACATCAAGGGAGTGAAAAACTGGGCGTTCGATACGATGCCTAATTCTAAAGACGACTTCCGCAGCGTATCCATGACCTCTATCAAATGAGGCATCGGCCAGACGGGATTGACCAAGGTCTCATAGAATGTGGCGACGGCGTTGAGCTGTTTGCCGGAAGGGCAGAGTTGATCCCCGTCTTCCACAAAGTCGCGCCATACTGAGCGAATATCAACTTCGGGCCAGTCTGTGCCATTGAGTCTCTCTTTTTCCTGATGTTGCGCTATCACTGAACGAAACCGTTCACTTAAGCCTGCTCGCTCACTGAAGGGGATGCCAATTCCCTGAGATGCTAGCGCACGGGCAATTACCGTGTCGCGGTTTTCACTTTCAGTAAGCGAGATGTCGCCAACGCCAGAGATAATGAGCGTTCCATAGACGTCGAAGAGCACTGCCTTGATGTCGGGAAGCTTGGGTAATTTGGCTACTGTATCAGTGGGGATTGGTTCCAGGGGTTCACTGGTTCCGACGAATATTTGGGCAAGGTTCATTAGGTGCGCAAGAGATTCAGACGCTCAGGTTTAAGGAAAGAGGCAAGCACTGCTCTGGGTGGGATGTGATCTAAAACGCGATCGATTGTGCGCTTTGAAAGGGATTGGTATATACTCAGCAAATTGTTAAAAAACCCTGCCTCCGAAAAAACATCACGGCCAACCTGGGCATTCTGTTCTGAACGCTCTGGTGAGATCGTTTGGCCAAAAAATGCACTGCGGACGGTATCGAAAAACGACGCGCTATCATCCGCTGCGAGCTGCTTCAATAAAAGCTCCTGATACGCTTCGTCTAGCCGGCCAAAATCGATGCAATCATCCTGGGTCATAGCGGTCCATGCTTCTTCTTCGGCGCCATAATAGATGGGGGTTTGATAAGCATTGTAGGCATCTACAACCGCTGCTTTCGCCTTGACTTTTAGCTGTTCAGCTTGGGGGACCAGATCCAAGGGAACAGGAATACTCCGATACATATGGTCTAGGTTGATACCGGCATCTTTAAAGTCTTGCGTGATGTCAGGTATATCCCTGCCAATTAAAGGCTTACCAAAGAGCCAGGGCTCAATGAATCCTAAGCCAAAACCCTCGGCGATCGATGTTGAGATGACAGCATCTGCGCGGGACACAATTGCTTCGAAAGCGAAATCATTTTCTTGGGCAATACCGAGGTGCACATCCAGGCCAAGCTCTGATGAAAATGCCTTCCATCGCTCAAATTGCGTTTGATACGCTGGATTGGAAGGGCCGAGTGTGCTGGCGACGGCGGCTTCGGGATGAGCCATGTTCAGAAGTAGGCATTCCCCCAGGTTTTTTCGCCGCAATGCGCGTACTGGGTAAAGGAATAGTTCTCTACACGGGAGGAAATCCTCGAGGCCGGAGTCGCTATTCAATGGCCCTGGATCAGCAACGGGATTCGGTAGAAAATGAAGGTGATTATTTGGAAAACCGGCCTCGTCTAAAAAGCGGAAGTCACGGCCATTGATCACGGCATAGCTGACTTGGTCGGCGAGGGGGTAGAGGTCCTCTAAGGATTCGAGGTTGTCCTGAATCAGCTTATAGTTTTCTGGACGGCCGTCTTCGGCAAAGTCGTGCATTTGCAACAAAACTTTGCGGCCGTCACCAATGAGGCGCCGTACTGCCCCCGCCATCCCAGAGTTTTTACCCAACGAATGGTTATGTATATGCCAGATGTCGGGTAAGCTTCCGAATAGGTCCCGGGCTCCACGCATCAAGGCTTGATAGAGGCAGTCTCCATCGACGGCAGCGCTGTCCTCTGTGGTGTAGGCAAGCTCAGGAATACAGGCGCAACGCCCGATGATGTCGTTTTTAGCCGGGGGCCCGGTTAACACCGCAAAATCAATCGGTTCACCGGCCGCTCGGTTTGCACGAGCTGTGTTTTCCAGGATGCGCGTGACCCCACCGGGTTTGAGATGATAGTGGACTGCGAGGACCTGCATTTCCAATGCTTATCCGACTTAAAGGCCGAATTTCTCCCGATAAGCGGGGACTTCAATCATGGGCTGTCGTTCGATCTCAATAATCTCACGTGTTGTCAGCGTGTAGTCGTTACCGTCGGCAACGAAAGATCGGTAAATGGTGCTCAGGTCCGGCAGTTTATCGGCCATCCCAAAGCTCTCTAGTCGATTGAGAAAGCTTTGGAGGATACCGAATGACATCTTGCCGAGCGCCTGAGTGGTTTGATTCCGATGCACTCGCTGATCCAAGTCTGTTTGAGCGAAGGCTTCGATGCCGCGCTCGCGATAAACATCCAAGATGTGCGAAGTCTCGACACCGTAACCGATGGGGAAGGCGATCTTATCAAGCACTTCACGGCGCACTGCATACTCACCAGAAAGGGGTTGTATCAAAGCCGTGAGCTCAGGGAAAAAGAGTGAAAATAAGGGGCGGACAAGGATCTCAGTCACGCGTCCACCACCCGAGGTGCGTACGCCTGGGGAGAGGCTAATCGGGCGATCGTAGAACGCTTTTACATATTGAACTTCGTCGCGATAGATCAGCGGAGCTACGAGACCGGTGCAAAAGCGCGGGTGGATGTTTTTAATATCCGCATCGACGTAGCAGATGATATCTCCCTCGAGCTGGTGAATTGCCTTCCAAAGGTTTTCTCCTTTCCCTGGCTTGTTACCAACTTCAGGAAGGATGTCGGAGGCAAGGTAGGTATCGGCTCCAAAGGATTTTGCCACTTCCAGGGTGCGATCCGTCGACCCAGAATCGATAACAGCTAACTCATCGACCAATGGATAGCGTTCCATCAGCTCGGATCGAAAGATGACGATCTCTTTGCCAATGGCTTTCTCCTCGTTGAGTGTTGGGATGCAGAGAGAAATTTTTAATCCCTTCTTCTCCTTTACGCGGATGAGCTCAAGCAGATCCCAGAACTCGCCATGATGAAATGTGTTCTTCTTCAGCCACTTATCGATTTTACTGCTCATTTAAAACTCCTTTGTCGACCGCTTCGATGATAGCAATCAGCTGTGCGATGCCGGAAAAAATCGGATCAATTGCAATCTGCTCGTTAAATTCGTGGAGATTTTCTCCTGTGGTGATCCCCAGTGTAATCGCTGGGATTTCATGGGCAATCAGCGCACTCAGTTCACCCGTGCTCGGGGCCACTTTGGGTTCGACTCCTTGGGTTTCCATAATCTTGCGAATCGAACGCGTGAGTGGGTGGCTGTAGCCGATGCCACCGGGTTTGCGTCGTGCTATTTCACGGAGTTTCACTTTTACCGAAAATTCAGCCGAGATCTCAGCACAATACTCGGAGAGTTGCTCGCCGATTTTCTTGGCCATACCTTCCTCTTGGCTGCGCACTTCGAAGCGAAGTGTCCCGGTACGTGGTAATATATTGAAGCCCGTGCCAGCTCCGACTGACCCCAAAATGATATTGGTGCGTGGTTCGGTGGGAAGAGGGATGGCGAGCAGGCGATTGATTACCTTGTTGAGGATAGAAATCGCCCCATTGGCCTTTAGCTTGGAATAGTCAGTTTGCTCCGGGATCTCTACGGCGATTTCACCGCGCAGCATGCCCATCGAAGAGTAAGACAGGCGCCCTATTTGAGCGCCCTCGACGCAAATGGCGGCATCGATAGGCTGTTCATTATTTTTCAAGAAAGTCCGGAGTCCGCCCAGGTCCCCATGTCCTAAACTGCGTGAGGCGCCGATCAGAATGATATTGGATGCAAATGTTATCCCGAGCTTTTCGAAGAGGGTGGGTAAGCTCGCGATTACTGCTAGGCCCAAGGAGTTGTCGGCGATGCCTGGCCCGGTAATGAAATCAGGGCCGACAGACATAGCGTGGTCCACTGCAGAGGTGAATACCGTATCTGCATGAGCCAAGATGAGGATATTGGACTCCCCTTTCGTTCCGTTGATTGTCGCTAATCCGTTGCCGGCTTCATCCTCAACTGCGTTATCCAAACCGCATTCAGTGAAGCGGTTATTGAGAAAATCTATCCGGGGTTTTTCGCCAAAAGTAGGGCTGGGGATTTCTCCAATCAGCACGGCATTGGCGAGTATGACTTCCCGGAATTCACGCAACTGAGCTTCATAGCTCGAGAGGTGTTTAATGACTCCATCTAATATCTTACTCATAATCCAAAATGGACAGCACCCGCCGACCACGACGTGGACTTTAGGGCGTCCTCCGACACCGCCACCAGCAAAATATGTGCTCTGGCGGCTTAGATCGGTAATAATCGCATGGGAAGGAGGCCTCGTTTGGTTTTGCCAGAGCGGTGTAGCGTGTGATTTTTTAGTGGTTCAGATTTTTTAAAAATGGCTAGTTTTCCACAAGAGGTCATCCAAGTCGCTCAGTCGATCCATGGACGCGGTGGACAGGCATTTCTCGTAGGCGGCTCTGTGCGGGATCGTCTGTTTGGGCAAAGTGTGAAAGATTTCGATTTTGAGGTGTTCGGACTCGACCCGCCCGCTCTGGAAGCTGCCTTAGCAAGCGTTGGTAAGATTGACTACGTCGGGAAGCAGTTTGGAGTCTATAAACTTAAGGGAACTGAGATCGATGTGGCGCTTCCTAGGAGAGAGCAAAAGAGCGGTCCGGGGCACAGGGGTTTCGCTATTGAAGCCGATCCTTTCTTGTCGATTGAGGCTGCGGCAGAGCGTCGAGATTTTACAATGAACGCCCTTTACCTGGATCCGCTTACAGACAAAATCCTAGACCCTGTAGGCGGTCAGGTTGATATCGAAAAACGTGTCCTGCGCCATGTCTCGTCTGCATTTTCGGAAGACCCTTTGAGGGTGCTGCGTGGGATGCAAATGGTTGCGCGCTTTGGATTGTCTCCTCATCCAGATACGGTGGCGTTGTGCCGTACGGTCCTATTTGAGCACCTTCCGTTTGAGCGCGTTGGCGAAGAATTCTACAAATTGCTTACCAAGGGAGAGTGTATTGGAGATGGACTGCGCTTTCTTGAGGCCTGTGGCTGGCTGCAATATTTTCCTGAGTTGGAGGCCTTAGTCGATTGCCCGCAAGACCCCCATTGGCATCCCGAAGGTAGTGTATGGGTGCACACCTGTCATTGTTTGGATGTTTTCGCTAGCGAGCGCACGGGTGACCCGCTTGAGGACTGGGTCGTCGGGCTGGGTGTGCTCTGCCATGACCTGGGTAAACCTGTTACCACCTTTTACCAGGGTGGACGCTGGCGCTCTCCGCAACATGAAGATGTCGGAGTGCCCATCGCGAAGAAATTTCTATCCCGACTTACTGGAGAGAAGCGACTGATTGAGGATGTCCTGCCGATGGTGTCACAGCACATGCGCCCCTATCAGTTTTTTAGTTCTCACGCAGGCGATACTGCAGTCCGGCGTTTGGCTAGTAAGGTGAAACGTATCGATCGGTTAGTGCGTGTGTGCCGCGCCGACAAGCAGGGAAGGCCACCCCTCAAAGGGGAGAATTTCAAGGAGCTCGATTGGCTCGAAAGCCGTGCGGAAGTTTTGCGCATCAAGGATGCCGCTCCGAAACCGTGGGTGCAAGGTCGCGATCTTATCGCCCTCGGGGTTGAGGCGGGTCCGCATATGGGGGCGATGCTCAAGCGGGTATTCGAAGCTCAACTTGACGGTGATTTCGACGATCTTGAGCAGGGTATCCAATGGGCCTGTGCTTATTATAACTTGTAAGCACGCTTTCCGGTCGGTGCGTTTTCTATTATTTCCGTCTTTCCCCAAGCTCAGCTATTTCTCCAGAGTATGCGGAACGCTTACAGCCTGCCGACTTCCTCACGAAATAACTCCAATACTCCAGGGTCGGAATCCAATAGCCAGTTTGGCTCATTGTTTTTCCCGTCAGCATAGTTGTAATAGATAAATCCCCGGATGCGTGGATCGCTTTTCAAGTTTTGGAAAAAAGCTTTCATCCATTCCAATTTGCCCGATTCATGAGAACAGCCGATTTCGCTGATAATAAAGGGCTGAGGATATTTACTGATCTTCTCAATGGAATGGGCATACACTTCATCAAAAGTCATCCAGCTGTGCCAAGGGTTGGAGTCGTCTCCAAAATTGTAGCCGTCTAAGGCGACGACATCGACATAGGTATCTCCCGGATAGTAGAGGTCCATATCTGTCATCTCACGCTCCGCATCCCATTCGACATTGGGCGCCCAGACCCAGATTACATTATCTGCCTTTTCCTCGCGGAATAAGCACACCAAATGGCGCCATGCGCGACAGAATGCATCCGGCTGCTGCCCCCAGGCAAACCAATCGCCGTTCATTTCAAATCCAGGGCGGATGAGAATCGGGCCGTCGATTTTGCGAGCATCACGAGCCCATTTCCGAAAGCTTTCGTCAAGTTCTCCCTGGACGATACGCTCTAGCCAGTTCACTTGCTCTGGGTCTCTACGAAAGCGCCATTCGTGAAATTCCAGGTTAATTACGGGAATGATGCCCTGACTGGTCAAATAAACTGCCGCTTCTGTCGGGAACGGGCGCCGTGTGGGCAGATCGCGAAAGAACATAACCCAATCTGGGGTGTGCTCTAAGGCTTTCATGTGTGTGTCTAGATCACTCCTGAATCGCTGAAAGCCACGATAAATCTGATAGACTCCCCAAAGACGCTCGTTCTCCAGTCGCGCCATGAAAGTATCGAACACATCAGTGTCGTTGCGGGCAGCAGCGGGTTCAAATGCTTCATCAGCGATGAGGCTGCCCGTGCGCTCATGCGAACACCCAAGGCCTGCAAATACGAGCACGCACAGTAGAATCCTGATAAATGATGGCATTTTCAGATTAACATCATGCATCTAGTTCAAAACGCCAAGGCGTTATAAGCTTTTTTGCTGATGGGCCTTCTTGAACCAGGTTCAAGCAGTGGCCTCATGCTGGTTGTCGTCTAAGCCCTGGCGTTGCCGCGTGATATGGATGGGGAGTTGCTCCCAGATTTGATTACGCGGCCGGAAGTGATCTTCGAGTGTGAGCTGGGCGGATAGTTCGAGGCGTAACTGGGCCGCAGCTATGCTGGCACGGCGGGTGAAGACCATACAGGTGCTTCCCTGCTGGCGGACGGTTCGCTGAATGCGATACCATTGGTTATTCGGTATGCGTTGCTGGTCTATCGTTGAGACTTGTCGTAGATCGATGATGGTTAACGGAAAATTCTCATCGCGGATCAGGATGTCCGCTGCGCGGAGTGTTTCTTTTGTATGACGACAGCGTATCCAAAGCAAAAAAGGGAAGCAGGCTTCGGGAACGCTTGCAGGGTCGAAGGTGTCGCATGCATCGATCAGAGCCATATAGCGGTGTATGCGGACTGCCCCTAATAAGAGTGATTCAAGAAAAAGCTGACCCCCTCCACTGGGGTGTGGCGTGACCACTTCTCCAAGTATGCCGGTGGGTAAGCGTCCATGACTGAGACACTGTGTGAGCTGCGGATGATTGAGGGGTATGCCGGATGGTGCGCTGGAGTCTTCTTTAGGACTCGCACGAAAGGTATGGAGCCATCGGCGAATGTCTTCTGGTGCATTCCCAGCGAGTTGCGGGAAACGAGGTGAGGAGGTTTTCATAGTGAAAACTTGTTCACCTATGGGGCTGAGGTCAATGAATTGAGCGAAGTAACTCGAATGCAGCGTATCCAATTTTAATGAGAAATCAGTATCATTAAATCTACGTAAATCCCTGTAGGAAAAAGAGTTCAGAACCGTAGAGTCTGATTAAAGGTTCGATCGGCGTCTCCGAATTTTGCACTGGGAACGGATTCCCAATTAACCCACACACACCATGACGGTAATAATCGGCGGCATAGTTATCATTGCCAGCACGCTCGGCGGATTCGCCATGGCGGGCGGCTACATACCCAGTCTTTTTCACGTATCCGAGATTGTGATCATCGGCGGAATCACGCTGGGTCTCTGTTTGATTGCAGCCCCACCGTCAGTTCTCAAAGCGACGTTGGCTGCTAGTATTGGGCTGTTAAAAGGTGGCGGTGCTGGAGAGAAAGACTTTCACGAGTTGTTACAGCTTTTATTTGAGCTCTTTACGATAGGTCGAAAAAACGGACTTATTGCGCTGGATGAGCACATGGAAGATCCATCAGCGAGTAGTATTCTGAGCAAATATTCTACGTTTGTCTCCGATGAGGAACGCACTGCTTTTCTTGTCTCAAATTTGCGCCCCATCATTGATGCAAAGATTAAGCCTGAGCAGCTCCCAGGTCTGATGAAAACAGATATCCATAGTATGGAAGAGGAAATGGAAGGGCCGGTGCATATTCTTCATCTGGCGGCTGATTCCCTTCCGGGCGTGGGTATTTGCGCAGCGGTATTAGGTATCATCGTTACGATGAGCGTGATTGATCAGGGAGCGGCAAAGATCGGTTATAAGGTATCCGCTGCCCTCACTGGAACGTTCATGGGGATTTATTTTGCCTACGGATTTCTAACCCCAATGAGCCAACGTTTGCACATCGGTAATGAATTGCAGATTCAGTATTACAAAGTTTTGGCTGCCTGCTTAGAAGCTTTTGCTAAAGGGATGGCTCCGATTATGGCCGTAGAGATGGGGCGTCGGATGATTGATGCTGAGTTTCGACCGTCTGCGGCGGAGCTAGAGGAGCTGGTAAAGGGGGCTAAATAAAATGGCTCCTCCACGGCCACGCATGGACGACCTCGAATGGGTAGAATCTGAGTGGGTGCCTCCGGTAGTGCAGGAGGTTGAAGATGAGCAGATTTGTAACGGGGGCTCTTGGAAGGTAGCAGCGGCAGACTTTTTCTGTGCGATGATGGCTTTCTTCCTCGTATTGTGGATTGTGGGTCAGGATGAGCAAACTCTGGCCGGGGTCGTCCAGATCTTACAGAATCCATTCCGCTATATGGAAAGCGGACAGTCTAGTTCGTCGCCGATTGATATGGGGGGTTCGAGCACCGATACTCGGGAGCGGCAGTATGGTTCTGATGCCGAATCGATGGGGCAAGAATCGATCGAGTATATCAAAAATGTCGTACAAGACTTTCTGCGCTATCTGAATGTAGAGACCGATGTCGAAGACTCTCCCATCAAAGTGCAGGTGACTTCGGATGGTTTACGCATTTCGATTTTCAATCGAACCGATAAATCTCTGTTTGAAGGGGATGGCACCCAATTTACCCCCTGGGGGAATCTGGTTATGCAAAACATTTCATGGGTTACTGAGCAACATCCCATGCGGGTGCGGATCGATGCTCACACGGGCCCATTGGATGACACTGTCTCAGATGATGAAAACTATGGTCCTTGGGAACTGAGTTCAGATCGGGCAAATGCGGTGCGCCGCGCATTAGAATATTATGCGCTCGATCCAGAGAAGATCGAACGTGTGACTGGTTATGGTAATGCCCATCCTCTCGATGGAGAAGAGGGCGAAGCGCCGAGTGCTGACAGCGCTCGCGTCGAAATTAGCTTAGCACCTTAGGTTGTTCGGTCTGATCCCCTATTTCCCGATTAAAGGCTCGCCCATATTCATGAGTGGAAGCGGGGCAGGAGAATCGCCGTTTATAAAGTAGAGCTTGCTGGAGTCGTCGGCTGAAATTGCTTTGAGAGCTTCTAGAGCTTGAAGCTGGATGTAGGCCGGGTTTTGTGCGATCGCTTCGTTGAGCTTCTCGATTTCATAGGCCTGGGCATCGGCAAGAACGCGTCGTTGCTCGGCTTCGAGTTCAGCTGCCTCACGGTTGGCCTGAGCCTCGGCGATAATTTGCTGTTGCTCGGTACGGAAACGCTCCAGCTCAGCCTTTTGTTTTTCGACCTCTTGTTCGCGCTCCTTTTTAGACTCGATCGCCCGAGTAATGAAATTCGGTAGTTTGATGTCGCGGATGAGGATATCGAGACACGTGATTCCCTTCGGCTGTAAATAATCACTCATGGTGTTGAATATAGCCGACTGAAGCTGTTCCTGGGTTTCTTGGAGGAAGAAATCCTCGGCTCGAGCAAGGCTTTTACCTTGTTCGCGGACTACAGAACGCAGTTTGGGTATAATCTGGACTTGAAGAGCCGCATTGAAATCACCGGTTTCCTGGAGAATACGAGGTGCATCTTCAGCATTGATTCGGTATTTTATGCTGACGTCTACCGATGTGGTAAGCTGGTCCTGGCTTGGCACGCCTGCGGTCTCTTTATGTTCCTTTTCGCGGATATCGTAGAGCACAAACTCGTAGAGCGGATTAACAGGTAGATGGAGGCCTTCTGGGTAAGGATCGGCTTTGACCTTACCAAACAAGGTAGCGACGGCGACATGGCCGGCAGGTACCGAAATATAGAGGCGGGTCGCCAGGGCGGCGATGGTGACGAGGGCGACAGCAAAGGCGACGATGATAACGGTTTGTTTATTCACGTGATACGATTGGGTTTGTAGACTGATTGTCAGGTTTGGGAATTTTAACCGTAGCCAAAAGTATCTATAAAGAAAGGGATATCGTTCGTAATCTCAGGTGTATAAATCCACCGGCTACGGTCATTTCTCTTTCGACTCTCGATAATGACATTCTTTATCTGCACAGATGCACCCGATCGCGCCTGGAGCTGAAGAATATGTCTACCTGGAGCCACATCCCTTTCTATTTCAATTTCCGGAGGGGACGCCACTTATCGATGGAATTCGATTCTATGGATTAGCCTACCTCATTGGTTTTGTTATTGCTTGGTTTCTACTTAGATATCTCTACCGAGCTGGCGTATCGCCACTTGATGACAACAAACGGTCAGACTTTCTGCTATATCTCATTGTCGGGGTGATGGCCGGAGGGCGCTTGGGCTACATGTTGCTCTATAATTTCGGAGATTTGATGTCCGATCCACTGAGCGTGTTTCGCGTCTGGGAGGGAGGCATGGCGAGTCATGGAGGTTTTGTTGGCGTGATGTTAGGCGCTTTGATCTTTGCCAAGCAGCAGCGTGTGTCATTTCTTCGACTTACAGATTTGTGTGTCTTGGTGGCGACTCCCGGGATTTTCCTCGGGCGCATTGCGAATTTTCTGAATGGAGAACTCTGGGGAGATCCCAGCTGGGTGCCTTGGGCCATTGTTTTCAGCGAAAGCACGCCGTCTTATTTAAACAATCTGGGTGGATACTTTTTGGTGCCGAGGCACCCCAGCCAGCTGTATGCAGCTGGATTAGAGGGTTGCGTCGTGGGTGTTTGGCTATGGTGGCGTTTCTTCAGTCGTCTGAAATTACTCAGAGCTGGAGAGCTAAAGGGTCTGCTCGCTTCAGAATTCCTCATAGTCTATGGCTTGTGCCGCATATTAGGAGAGCAATTTCGCGCACCTGACGCTTCGTTGATTGAGCTTATGAGTGTGGAGCTGAGTCGAGGAACGTTTTACTCATTGCTTATGTTAGGTTTAGGCATTGCGTTGAGGATATCGGTCAAAAGACAGAAGGCTACTTAGCCTTTAAAGCTCGCGCCTTTCGCCACTCTAGCGGAGACATTTTCTTTATTCGTCGAAAAACTGATGAGAAATAGTTTGGTTCTTCGAAGCCACAGCTGAATGCGATTTCCTTGATCGAAAGAGAGTAGTCTTCGAGCAGAATGGTAGCTCGCTCAACTCGACGATGATTGAGATAGGCAGGAAGGGACACTGAACAGTGCTTTTGGACGATTCGAGACACATGATTGGGGTGTACCTCAATGACATCAGCCAAAGTGCGTCGATCGAGCGATTCGTCTAGGTGTTCGTCGATGTATTGAACGATAGTTTCCCAATGTTGTTGAGAGATATTATGCGTCTCGATTTGAGGTTCATTCAGATCGATCCACGCTTGGTGAATTAACGCATTTGTGAGGTGTTCGAGGATCTGGATATTAGCCTGAAGAGGATTTGATGCTTGGATTTCCAAAGCGTCCACAAGCGATTGTGTCTCCTGCTTCCGTGGGGCTCCTATAAACATTGAGTCTCCCCGTGCTCTGGTTTCGGGATGAACAGTATGATCTGGGCAAATTGCCCAATAATAACGGGTATGCCGGTCATCGAAATCTAAGGTCAAAAATTCAGAGATCATGCGCGTTGAGGGTGCATTCCAAGATGTGCGCTCAACAAAGACGGCGTGCATGGGCGGAAGATCTATGTATTCGGAATGTCCGCCGCGCGATATATGCATGGAGAAGTTGCCCTTGAGGCAGGTCACAATGCGTGGACTCCGGGTCATGGTAACGCGCTGTTTAGGAGGGGCTGCATGTCCAAAGGAAAAACTGAATCCAAGGAGGGGTAAAGAGCTGGCCATTTTTTCTAATTCAGAATGAACGCTCCGTTTTTTCGGATTAGAGGTCATGAGTTACAAATTTATAGAATGTATCGTATTCATATCCTTAAAATCTTCATTTTGCCAAAACATTAAGTTACAGATTTGATAAATGGAGTTACGTAAACCGAACATTATTTACATAAATTCACCCGATACTGGCCGCTATACTCAGCCTTACGGGCATGCCGTAGATACGCCGAATCTCCAGCGGCTTGCCGAGGAAGGCGTGCTGTTCCGGCAATCTTTCACGGTCGCGCCGACATGTTCTCCGAGTAGAGCTGCATTGACTCTGGGGCAATTACCCCGCACTTCGGGGATTTTTGGGCTGGGGCATCGTGGGTTTATCCCAAATGACTTCAGTCAGCATCTAGCCCATACACTGAAGGATGCAGGTTACTTAACGATCGCGGATAAAAGAATGCCCGATAACCATACCGGAGCTAAATTCATCGGGAACGGACCAGAAGATGCGCATAGAGTCTGTGGCTATGAGCAGCGTTTCCGGGACGACGCCGATATTATAGATACCATTAAGCGAGATCATGAACGCCCATTTTTCATGAGCATAAACCACGTTGTTACCCACAGGAAAGGAGCTGGTTTTACTGCGAAACCTGATGCCAGAGACGATCCAAGATACACAGCGCCCCCTCCGGTATTAGCAGATACTCCCGAGGTGCGAGCTGACTGGGCACATTTTAAGTCAGATGCTCGTTTGCTAGATGAGAAGATAGGTGAGGTGATCACCGCTGTTGATGAAGCTGGCTTACGCGAAAATACACTTATCATTGCTACAACGGATCATGGCGCACCGTTTCCTGGAATGAAATGTTGTCTCAACGTCCAAGGCTGCGGAACCTTCCTTATCATCCGCGGCCCAGGGGGATTCACTGGGGGGAAAGTTGTGGATGCCTTGTGTAGTAATCTCGATATTTACCCAACGGTGTGTGAGCTTCTGGAAATAAAGAAACCAGATTTTCTTCAAGGTGCTTCCCTATTGCCATTGATTAGTGGTGAGACCGAGGAGATTCATGAGTTCATTACTGGTGAGGTCACTTACCACGCGGCCTACGAGCCCAAGCGTTGTTATCGTGAGAAGCGCTGGGTCTACGCGCGTCGATTTGGTGAGCGCAAAAAGGTGGTCATGCCCAATATCGATGCCAGCCCAAGTAAAACTGTCTGGATCCATGACGGTTATGCGGATTCGGAGTCGGACTGGGAGACGCTTTATGACGCTTTTTACGATCCTCAAGAGATGAACAACTTGGCTTATCACCCAAAATATCAAGCGAAACTCGAGGAGATGCGTGGAAAACTGAATCAACAAATGCAATCGGTGAATGACCCGCTGCTTTCGGGAGACGTGCCGGCGCCCAAAGGAGCGAAAGTGACCGATCCGGACGCGATGGACCCATAGGCTCAGGGCCTAACCTATAACAACGGATTCGGTCACCAAGCGGGTGAAATTGCGATATATCTGCAAGCCTGTTGCTTGGCTGCGCTCAGGGTGAAACTGAGTGGCGAAAGCGTTACCACGGGAGATTGCACTGGTGAATGCGTAACCATAGTCGGTGGTTGCCCAGACTAGATCTTTATCCGGAGTGTCCACGTGGTAGCTGTGCACAAAGTAAAACTGGTCCTCACCCTGGCTGAGCTCAGCGTTCATAATTGCATGCTGCCGGGTGAATGATGCCTGGTTCCAGCCCATGTGTGGGACTTTGAGGTCGGTAGAGACGTCAAAGCGTACCACCTTCCCAGCAAATATGCCGAGCCCCTGTATATCGCCTTCTTCGGAAGACTCAAAGAGTGCCTGTAAGCCTAAGCAAACTCCTAGAAAAGGACGGTCATCAGCGATCCAATCACGCACAGTGTCGCCGAGTCCACTTTTAACCAAATAGCTTACGCAGTCACGTAGAGCACCCACACCCGGCAAGATGAGGCCGGCAGCATCGCCGAGCTGATCTGGTTGATCAATAATACGGATCTGCGCACCGACATATCTCAGGGCGTTGTGCACACTACGCAGATTGCCCATCCCGTAGTCGATTACAGCGATCGTGGGAGAGATAGAAGCGTCCATGGCTCTAAACGTTGAGTGAACCCTTGGTAGACATCACCCGGTCACCCAGGCGCAAATCTGGGGCCAAAGCAGCGGATAATGCTCGTGCAAACGCCTTGAAACAGCCCTCGGCTAAGTGGTGCGGCTCATAACCATATTGTGTGGCAATATGTAGGTTGGCTCCCGCCTCGTTGGCAAAGGCCTGGTAAAATTCCTTGAGCATGTGGATGTTGAAATCCCGCACCAACGGACCTGACTCACTGTGCTCCACGTTATAGACTAAATAGGGGCGGTTTCCTAGATCAACAGCGACCTGTGCGAGCGTCTCGTCCATTGGAAGTAGGAAAAAACCATAGCGTGTGATACCCTTGCGATCCCCGAGAATTGAACGCAACACCTGCCCGAGCAACAGGCCGGTGTCTTCGACAGTGTGGTGGTAGTCCACATCGATGTCGCCCATGGCCTTTACCGTGAGATCAAAGTGACCGTGGCGTGCAAATAAGGTCAGCATATGATCGAAAAACGGAATGCCCGTCTCGATCTCTGATTGGCCGGAGCCATCCAGATTCCAGGTGATTTCGATGTCTGTCTCGCCAGTCGTCCGGCGCAAGGTCTCTAAGCGTTCTTTTGTAGCCATGATTCGATAGCCTCTATGAGAGTCTCCATTTTGTGTTCTGTGCCTATGCTAATGCGAAGAAAAGCGCAAGTGTCGGGATTGCGTCAGATACCCGGAAATTCTCCATCAACTCGACGATTCCAATAAAATGGTCGACGTCTCTGGTGTGCAATTGCCAGTATGCGGATAAATTCCGGGTGATCTTCATACCATATTTCGAAAGGAAAACGCTGAAGCAAAAAGCGACGGAAGTTTTCGAAACGAATAGCCCAAAGTGTGGGATCTGCTGCGATGGTATCCATCGCTCTCTCGGTTTCTGTTATAAAATCCAGTCCTAGATTTTGCTGCTGCTCCTCGTAATATTTTGCAGCTGCGAAGAGCTCTTCTTCGGCGACAGAGACGACACGGATTTCTTTCACTCCGCTATGCGAGCTTTGAGATCTTGAATAGACTTCTTCGAACTACGCTCCGAGATTTCACCATCCGCTGCTAACTCTGAACGGCGCTTAATTTCTTTTCGCCATGCATCAGCAACTGCTTCATCAGACTGGCTATCAAGGCTTTGAATAAGGAGTTGAGCCAGCGTAGCCCGGTCACTTGAAGACAACTTCAAGGCCTTCTGGGTAATGTCTGAATATGCCTGAATCATAAATGAAGAACCGATTGATCAACTGAAAAGGTCAATTAAGAAAGCCATGATTCGATAGCCTCGATGAGACTCTCCATTTCGTCTTCTGTGCCTATGCTAATGCGAAGAAAAGCGCAAGTGTCGGGATGTTTCGGAAAATGTCTGACGAGGATTTTATTTGCTTTGAGGTGATCGAATAGAGACTTCGCGATCTCTGCTCCAAATCGATCACCAATCAGAGGACGCGTAAAAAGGAAGTTTCCGCTCGATTTGTAAGTGAACCAACCCCAGGCATCGAATTTTGTCCTGTAGTATTCACGGTTGCGGATGATTTTCTCGGTTATGGCTTTGAAGTATGTTTGATCTTCGAGAGCAGCTTGGGCCCCAGCTTGGGCCAGGCCATCGACATTGTAGGAGTCACGCACTTTATCTAAAACAGCTACTGTGCTGGGATCAGCCAGTGCAAAGCCGACACGTAGTCCGGCTAGGCTGTAACTCTTTGAGAAGGTCCTAGTTACCACACAATTGGGATACTCGTTCAGAAGTTCGACTGCACTCTCGTCGGCAAAGTCCGCATACGCTTCGTCGACGACAAAAATACCTGAGAAGCGATCGAGGATTTCCCTCAGGATTGTGTTGGGAATCGCTAGGCCTGTCGGTGCATTGGGTGACGTCATGAAGAAGAGATTCGCATCAGAGTTAGCTATAGCGTCGATGTCGACTTCCATGGAGTCACCAAATGGGATGTGGACGATCTGCTTGCCCGCGATTCCTGTAAGAACCGGATATAAGGAATAACTCGGCTGCATGGCTGCGACCGGATTATCTCCAGAAAATGCACGAACTAGGAGATTGAGCACGTCGTCCGATCCGTTGCCAACAAATACTTGATCAGCTCCAAGCTTAAAGTGTCTTGCGAGTGAGGTGCGGAGTGGGGCACTGGTTGGGCTAGGATATTTTCGTAGCAATCCGATAGCCTTTTGGATGGCTGCATCGACCTGAGGACTGGGCGGGTAGGGGTTTTCGTTTGTATTGAGTTTTACCCAGTTCTCTTCGGTGGGTTGCTCACCAGGAGCATAAGCCTGGAGAGGACGAAGATAAGGCATGGCGAGTTCGGAAGCATTAAACATGGCTATAAAGTTGTCATTTTACTTGCTGTCAGAAGAAAGAGAGAAAAGCTGCGTTCTATGTGGAAACGCTCGAATTTACCCGGAAACCCAGTGGGCACAATAGTTTGCGTGCATGGAATTTTCGACACGCGCTGGGTTTTCAAGCGAATGGCGGACCGTCTTGCGGATCTGGGCTACGATATTTTTGCTCCGACTATGAATGGCGCTGGGGGAGTGGCATCGATGCAAGAACTAGCCGAGCAGATAGACTCGCTGTTGAAAGCGGAAGCAATTGGTGTCGAGAGCAAACCGTTTTATATCATTGGATTCAGCATGGGCGGTATTGTTTCAAGAACGCTGCTTCAGTGTGTCAATCCAGCCCTGAAGCCGCGTGCACTGATTACCCTGGGTACGCCACACCACGGCAGTGCATTGTGCATGCTTTTTTGGGGGAAGGGAACGCGAGACATGCGTCCTGGAAGTAGGCATCTTAGAAAACTGAAGGAGTCTGAGGCCACGCTCGACGGGACTCCATGCTATTCATTTTGGACGCCTTTTGACCTCATGATCATTCCAGCGCGCAGCTCGAAATGGCCGCGCGCGGAAAATCATACCTTCAGGGTGCCATTACACCCATGGCTCTTGACAGATAAAACCGTATTTGCCGCGATCCAAAAAGTTTTGGAAACTGGCACCGATCTCACCTAAACGAGCTGATTTATGATCCCAGTCGACGTAGAAAAGCGCTCCTCTGGAACACCCATTTTCTGTAACGTGGTTAGATAGAGGTTACACAACGGGGTCTCATTTGCGGGTGTATAGCTGATATATTTTTGATGATTGTAGCCTCCACCAAAAACGACGACTGGAAGGTTTTGGCTAGAGTGGTTACTGCCATTTCCGAGATTACTGGTCAGGATGACAGTAGTGTGGTCGAGCAGTGTCTTGCCATCGGGTTCGACTACAGCATCTAGGCGATTGAGTAGGCGTTTGATTTCAGCCAGGATGCTCGACTCGATGATTTTGAGCTGTCGGATGTTTTCGGGATCCTTGCCGCGGTGGGATAGGCCGTGATAACCATTATTGACACCCTCTATTCCCACATTGCCCTGTGCCCCAATAATGGATGTCATGATGCGTGTTGAATCGGTAACTAGCGCAAGGTAGGCCATGTCCAATTGATTGCGTACTTTAAGCATGAAGCCACCGTCGTCACGCTGATCAGGATAGGCATCGGCATCCACCTTTGGACGAGGTCGATCGAGCCACTCGCCTTCTTTGCGGATACCATATTCAGTCTCCCGGATGGCGTGGAAATACTCACCTAATTTATCGCGATCAGTTTGCGTCAAAGAACCTTCGATGGTCTTGGAGTGTTCCCAGATCGCGTCGAGCACACTTTTTTTCATGTTTAGGCGTTTCTGGTGTGATGCTTGGTCCGCGACGGATTCCTCTTTAAATAGACGGTCGAATAACTTTTTCATATCCGTCTGAGCGGGCACATTCATACCATTGTTAAACCACGAGGCACTGTGGTCGCCTCTCGTGTTTAATGAAATAGATGAAAAACGAGTATGTTTACCCAAATGGCGCGCTGCTACTTGGTCGAAGGACTCTGCATTCGGGGCCAGTTTTGGATCTCCATAGCCGAGATTCGATTTACCGGTGAATACGCGACTCCCTGAAACGTGACCGTTACTCACGCCAGGATGATACATGCCCGAAAGAAGTGTCATCTTGGGATGGAAATCCTTGAATGGAGCTAGATATTCTGTGCTTAGAGGGTCTAGATTAGATCCATCCGGAAACAGGGCACCGGCATATATGCCAAGCGGCATTTGGATCGCCAAGAGGCAATCACGTGTCTTCTTGACCTCGGCTGAGAGATGGAGGCTCTCGAGGAAGGGGAGGGCCAGGGTCGCCCCGGTGGCAGACTTCAGAATACGGCGGCGTGAGATGTTATTCATAATGAGATTTGTTGGTTAAATTTCTATTGGTTGAGGAAGGTGTCTGAGGTGATAATTTGATGTAGCATGGTCCGAGCACCAGGGTTGTTTCCTCGGTAGCGGTCTATGGCTGCAAACAAATCATTTTCATCTGAGAAGCGGATCTTCCGTCCCGCAGCAAATGTCAGGAGTTTACGCGCAAAATTCTCTTCTATTTTGGCTATTTGTTGGGGCTTCAGGAGGAGGGCACGAAACTCATCAATGCCGTCGAAACTGCCGATTCCATCCATGGTGTCAGCGCTATCGATTGATGGACCCGAAATGAAGCTGGGGTCGCGCTTTCTCTTTTTCTCTGGATTGACAGCGCGGTAATTATCACGCCATCCGCCAAGGACGTCGTAATTTTCAAAAGCGAACCCCACGGGATCAATCTTTGCATGGCAACTAGCGCAAGAAGGGATTTCACGGTGTTTTTCTAATTGAGCCCTTACGGTTGTGGCCCCGCGGATGTCGGGTTCGATCAAAGGCACGTCAGGGGGTGCCGCAGGCGGATGGGTTCCCAGAATGTTTTCTAGGATATAAATTCCTCGAACTACTGGAGATGTAATGGTGCCGTTCGCTGTTACATTCAGGACACTCGCTTGGGTAATAATACCGCCACGCCTGCTGTCCTCCGGCAACGCCACCTCGCGCATGTGCTCACCCTCGATACCCTCAATATTATAAAGCTCTGCAAGCGCCTCGTTCAAAAAGGTGAAGTCGGAATCGACGATGTTCTCTAAGGGCAAATTCTCTTTGAGAAGCTTACGCACAAACAAACGGGTCTCTTCCTGCATAGCGACGCGCAGATCGCCGTTGTATTCTGGATACAAGCGTGCATCTGGTGTCATGACTCCGACGTGATCGATATTGAGCCACTCGTCTGCAAAACGATTATAAAAGGAGTCAGCCTTTGGATCTTCCAGCATCCGATTTGCTTGCGCGATCAAAGTTTCTAGATCTTTGAGCTTCCCGGCTGTGGCCAGGCGGAAAAGCTCATCATCAGGCATCGAACTCCAAAGGAAATAGGACAGCCGCGACGCGATGGCATAATGACTCATCTCACCCGCTGGCTCATTGAGAAATAGGAAGCCAGGCGACGCCAGGACGCCTTGCAAGGCCACTTTCATGCCTTCGTAAAAATCCATGTTTTGTGAACGGCCTAAATCATACAAATCATAAAAAGGCGTCATCTCGCTTTCTGTGACGGGCCGTCTGAACGCGCGTTGCGTAAACTGTTTCAGCAGTTGCTGTGCGGTCTGGCGGTCAACGTCTTCAACATCAGAGCTGAGGTTCGCAAAGATAGTTTTGTGTCGAGGTAGCGGCCACTCTTCTATGATCGGACCTTCAATAGCTACATTCTCAATGTATAGGTGGGGGTGCCATCCTCGCTCACGCCACTGTTTTATGTGGCCTGGGCCAAGCTCCCATCCATTGAAGAAAAGAGTATGTATTCGATCCCCTTTTTTCATGAAGTGCTCAGCTGTAAATTCCTCTGTGCCCTCGTATACTTTGAATATCTCATCTACGGGAAGACGCGGCTCAGAAGGGCGGTGACGGCGGATACTTAGTTCTACGGGCCAGCGTTTAGGACCGGGTCGATGCATGGGAGGAGGCACCGCATGAGCTCTTACTCGTATGCGGTAGAGCCCGTCTTCATGCGCTGTAAATTCTCTCGGCGAGATGTGTCCCCGATCGAACCAGTGCTCCATATAAACCATTCCTGGCTTATCTGGATTTATTTCAGCTTTTGGAAGGAGCTGTTGCGAACCCACCCAAGTCTTGCTGAATAACTCGGGCCGATCGCCGAGAGTCACAACATGCTCCAGCGTCGCTGCGGCTGCATCGATGTATGATCGAAGCATGCTCGGTGTGAGGGAAAGCTTAGAGCCATCTGTTGTGAACCCATCTCCCATCACCTCAGGCGCAAGGAAGAACGTAGGGTCAAATTCGCGCAGGTCTATTTTGAACAGATCGCGGAGGGTCAATTTATATTCTAAAGGAGTGAGCCGTCTGAGCACAGCTTCGGTAACACCCCCTGCGGCCAATTCAGTTTCAGCGCGGGCGAGTTCCGCCTGAATCCAAGCATCCACTGCATCGAGCTCATCAAATGTCGGCTGTTCGGCGTAGTCTAGTGGGGGCATGTCTCCCAAGCCCACCTGATCGGCAACATGCTGCCATTTCTCAGCCATGAGGTTGGTTGTGGCAGGTGTCAATTTGTCTACCCTGAACCCCGCTTTCTGAGCATCGGGTCCGTGGCACTCTATGCAATATTTGTTGAAGAAGGGTTTGATTGTATTTTCTAACCCTAGGATATCTGGTTCTTTAGCGGATGCGTTGGATGCAGCTGCAAAAATTATCGCTGAAAGCGTAAGTTTCAGTAGGGTTTTACGAATCATGGAGGTCTTTGAAATCGGAATTTACTGTTAGAAACCAAAATAAACACCGAGAGTTGCGCAAACTAAGCACTATTTTGACTCGGCATTTAGAGACTACCGTTTCACCCAAACGAGAAATGTATCGTAGGATCCAGATTTAGTCTCTATTGGTTCAGGAAGGTGTATGAAGTGATAATTTGGTGCAGCATCGTACGAGCACCTCGATTATCTGTCCGGTAACGATCGATGGCCGCAAACAAGTCACTTTCGTCAGAAAAGCGGATTTTACGACCAGCGGCAAAGGTGAGAAGTTTACGCGCGAAATTTTCTTCTATCTTGGCTATTTGTTCGGGCTCTAGGAGCAGGGCGCGAAAGTCTTCGATGCCCTCGAAACTGCCTATGCCAGCCATTGAATCTGCACTATCAATTTCAGGACCGGCGATGAAGCTGGGGTCACGTTTACGTTTTTTATCGGGATTAACGGCACGGTAGTTGTCACGCCATGCTCCGAGCACGTCGTAATTTTCAAAAGCAAAGCCGATCGGATCGATTTTTGCATGGCAGCTAGCA
Source organism: Opitutales bacterium (assembly GCA_013215165.1). Classification (NCBI taxonomy): domain Bacteria; kingdom Pseudomonadati; phylum Verrucomicrobiota; class Opitutia; order Opitutales; species Opitutales bacterium. The sequence goes on from JABSRG010000053.1 coordinate 22,278, forward strand.
CATGAAGGGATTTCTCTATGCTTGCTGAGCTGAGCACGGACTGTCGTGGCACCGCGGATATCTGGTTCAATAAGAGGCACGTCTGGAGGTGCTGCCGGCGGATGAGTCCCAAGAATGTATTCGAGTATATAGATGCCCCGTACCACTGGGGAGGTAATCGTGCCATTTGCTGTGACGTTCAACACACTAGCTTGGGTGATGATACCTCCGCGTCGGCCATTATCTGGCAATGCAACTTCGCGCATATGTTCTCCCTCTACACCCTCAATGCCATAGAGTTCTGCAAGCATTTCGTTCAAAAACGTAAAATTTGAATCGATGATGTTTTCTAATGGTAAGTTGTCTTTGAAAAGTTTGCGCACAAACAAACGCGTCTCTTCCTGCATGGCTGCGCGTAAATCACCGTTGTATTCTGGATAGAGGCGCGCATCTGGGGTCATAACTCCCACATGATCGACATTGAGCCATTCGTCGGTGAAACGGTCGAAGAATGCATCCGCTTTCGGGTCTTCCAGCATCCGATTTGCTTGAGCAATCAACGTCTCGGGGTCTTTGAGTTTTTCCTCTGCAGCCAGGCGAAAAAGCTCATCATCTGGCATAGAGCTCCAGAGGAAATAGGATAGACGCGATGCCACAGCATATTGACTCAGTTCCCCTGCAGGCTCATTGAGAAAGAGGAAGCCGGGTGATGCCAAGACACCCTGCAAAGCCAGCTTCATTCCTTCGTAAAAGTCTAATCCCTGGGCGCGGCTTGAATCGTAAAGATTATAGAACGGCTCGAGCTCGCTCTCCACGACTGGACGTCTAAAAGCACGTTGAGTAAATTGCTTGAGGAGTCTGTGAGCTTCAGATCGATCAACGTCTTCGACATGAGAAGAAAGATCTCCAAAAACGGTTTGGTGTCTGGGTAGCGGCCATTCATCTATGAGCGGGCCTTCGATAGAGACATTTTCAATATACAGGTGAGGATGCCAGCCGCGTTCACGCCACTTAATCAATCCCCCTTTGCCAAGCTCCCAACCATTGTGGAACAGCGTGTGCACATGATCGCCTGGCTGCATGTAGTGCTCAGTAACAAATTCTTCTGTCTCCTCATATACTTCAAAAATATGATTTTCGGGGAGACGCGGTTGGGATGGGCGATGTCTACGAATATTCAACTCAACAGGCCAGCGACGAGGTCCTTTGCGATGCATAGGGGGCGGCACCGCATGGGCTTTCACAGTTATTCTGTAGAGTCCGTCGGCATGCGCTGTGAATTTGCGTGGGGAGATATGCCCTCGATCAAAGAAGTGCTCCATATATACCATTTCAGGTTTATCGGGATTCACCTCAGCCTTTGGAAGCAGCTGTTTCGAGCCAATCCAAGATTCACTGAATAATTCAGGCTGCTCGCCTGGAGTCACAACATGATCCAACGTCGCTGCCGCAGCATCAATATATGACCGAAGCATGCTCGGAGTGAGAGAGAGCTTAGAGCCATCCGTCGTAAACCCATCTCCGATTACCTCGGGCGCAAGGAAGAATGTGGGGTCAAATTCGCGCAGCTCAATTTTGAATAGATCACGAAGAGTGAGTTTATACTCGAGAGGAGTGAGTCGCCTGAGCACGGCCTCAGTAACACCCCCTGCGGCCAACTCTGTCTCAGCACGAGCCAGTTCTGTCTGAATCCACGCATCCACTGCATCGAGTTCATCAAATGTCGGCTGCTTAGGATAGTCTAGCGGCGGCATATCCCCCAAGCCGACTTGATCAGCAACGTGCTGCCACTTTTCCGCCATCAAGTTGGTTGTAGCCGGTGTCAGCTTGTCTACCCGGAATCCTGCTTTCTGGGTGTCCGGTCCATGACATTCTACGCAGTATTTATTAAAGAAGGGTTTGATCGTGCTTTCCAACCCCATGACGTATGGCTCCAAGGCTGCCAGGTGAAATGTAGCTGTAAAGATGCTCGCCTGTAATGCGCGCGTCAGTGAGTTTCTCAGGATCATGCGGGTATCTGAAATTGATATTTATCAGAGGTAACTCGATCAAATGCAGAGAGTTGCGTGACCTTTCCATTATTTTGGTTTTGGGAAAAAGAATTAACTATTCACCCAATGAAATGATTCAGCATAGGTCTAAATCTACGCCGAAAAACATTAGGATTAAATAGCGGAGCGCATCGAATCCACACAGCGTTTCAGCGCGGGCACCGGATTTTCGACATCTGCTTCGTATTCTATCACTGCCATGCCATCGAAATTTACTGCTTCAAGAGCATTTACAAATGCTGGAAGGTCCAGTGTTCCGGTGCCGACGATAACATCTTCCCACTGCCCGTTTGGCCCGAAAGTAAAGTCCTTATAATGCACTCCGTAAACAGAATCGCCAAACATCTCGACCCATTTCACTGGATTCCCTTTGGCTGGACCGATCTGCATGCACCAGGCGGTGTCTATATTCAGACCGACTTCAGGAGCCCCCAAGTCGATTAGGTGTTTTAAAACATCTGGAGAGCCACCAAACATATACCCACCATGACAGTGGATACCGACGTTGATTCCATACTGACGGGACCATTTCCTGAGGCGACCGATGGCACGGGTATAGGTTCCGATTCCAAGGTGTGCAGAAACATGTTTGCATCCCGCCGCAGCGGCACACGCGAACCAGGCTTCTTCACGATCATCGCCCTGATACATCTGCACGCCGGTTGAGATGATTTTAACTCCCTCATTCTCATAGATCTTGATGATCTCTTCGAATCCATCGGGATCATTGAAATCTGCGTGTACTGCGCAAATTTCGATCTTGTCCAAGCCGATTTCACGCACTTTCTGCGCGACGGTTTGGTTTTCTTTAAAATTTCTAAAACAATACGATTGTACGCCAAAGTCTGATGCCTTCATGAGGGTTTGGTCTAAATGGGGTTAGCTGATTTCGACCGCATTGCCTGTCTTTGAAGATTCGGCGATGCCGTCTAAGATTTTCTGGATAGTGAGCGCCTGCTCGATGGTGCAACACAGATCCTCGGTCCCGTTAATAGCATTAATAAAATTGTGGAAGCGACTCGCATGAGGGTATTTTAGGTCGGCTGCGACGTTCTCAACGACATCGTAGTCTGTGCGCAGTGGATCTTTCCGGAAAAGCTTACCACCCTTTGTGCTTGAACCGGCTTCCGTTCCATAAAGATGAACGCCGTTATCGTTACCTGCCTCCATATGACATGCCCACGAGGCCCCAAATTCTACGGTGGCGCCATCTTCAAACTTGATCAGTGCAGTGGCGAAATCATCCACGTCGAAGACAATGTCTTTATTGTAGTCTGATTTCCCCCAATTGCCTTCTCCGAGTCCACGGTTACCAAACCTGGTGTATGTCGTTCCAAAAACAGAGACAGGTTTATAGTTATTGAGAAGGTAGAGACATAGATCAAGTGCGTGAACACCGATATCATAGAGTGCACCGCCTCCGGCCATAGCTTTATTGCCAAACCATGTGCCCAGCTTGGGTATGCCGCTCCGTCTATACCAGAATGCTTTAGCGTGGTAAATCTCACCCAAGACCCCTTCCTCCACCAGAAACTTTACCTTCTGGTGATCTTCAGTAAAACGCTGGTTCATTCCCACTGTGAAGACCTTGCCACTCTTTTCTACCGCAGTAGCCACTTGTTTGCCCTCCTCAAGGCTCATCGCAAACGGCTTTTCCAACAAAACGTGCTTTCCAGCCTCCAAGGCTTGAATAGCCAGAGGAGCATGGAATTTATTGGGGACCGCGATATAGACCGCGTCTACGTTTGGATCAGCAAACAAGTCCGCTGCCTCAGTATAGCGATTCGAGATATCAAACTCATCAGCAAGTTCGTTAGCTCTCTCTAGCGAGAGATCTTGAACAGCTGAAAGCTTACCCTGGGAATGTGCTGAGATATCCTTTGCGCTGGATTTAGCAATTTGGCCGGAGCCGATGAATCCGAATCTTACTTCTTGCATGGGGTTTTTGATTTGGGTTTATGAATTATAGGTAATCATTCAGACGTTTGTCCCTCATAAGCGCATGAACAAGTCACTTGTATATCGGATTTCTATGAATTTGATCCAAATCCTAGGACGGCCATGAAGAAATCGGAATCTAACAATAAAGGCACAATTTCAGACCCAAGAGGGATTCATGGAGCCAGTTTTTTTCGCAGTTCTAAGTATAGCAGTGGTCTCGGGAATCATATAAAAGATGGTATAGAGCGGGTAGAGGTAGTGCTGAGTGGTCGCGGTTGGGTGCCGGGGGTTGGAGGGCACTTACGAGAGGTAACAACTGGAGACCTTATCTGGCACCACCCAGGGGACATGACCATCAAGAGAACTGATCCGGGTGATCCCTATGCTTGTTTGAATATTGTTTTTGATTCACCGACAATAGCGCTTGGTGGACCGAGAAGAGTCCGCCGGTTTTCACGCTGGGAGGATCTCGATAGTTTAAACAACTTCGCAGATCAGCTGATAATCCTCTTGGATGATGAAAATTTTGATCGCGTGGTATTGACGAAACACGCGTTCAGTCGACTGCTTTTAGAAGTCAATATATCGGCGGGAAGAGAGGAACGAGGCGCCTTACCCATTCCGCTGCAGCACTGCTTACGGATCTTTCAGTCGCGGTTCAATGAACAGCTTAAATTAGAGCAAGTGGCTCGCGCCGTAGGCTGGAGTTTGCCGCACTTACATTCAGAATTCAAAGTTCACTTAGACAGTACACCACACCAAGAAATAATTCGGCGGCGCGTCCATGCTGCCCGCCGCATGTTGATCGCGTCGAATGAGCCAGTTAAGTATGTTGCAGTTGAGTGCGGTTTTGGATCTGTTTCAGCGTTTTGTTATACATTCCGTAAACATGCAGGAATGACACCTTTAGATTTTCGTAACCGATTCCAGAATTGAGTCGAGACTCTCGTTTGCTGTAGCGTCTCGGAGGGTGCAATTGAGGGGACGGGGAGTTCTTTGCACTGGATATACAACGATCACCGTAAAAGAGAGGAGCTATTACTCG
>JABSRG010000054.1 GCA_013215165.1 Opitutales bacterium
CTCCATAGTAGCTATGAAGTCTGGTAATGCGGATGAAGCCAAGGGAGGCAGGAAGGATGAGATCAGCGAATCCGTATTGAACCAAACGATCTGGAATCGATTGGTCCTGATGGATCTAGAACCCCAGAGGTCTAAGCGCCCGTTTGATGCGCGAGGGCTTGATCTGTGCGTGCCGCCTCCTCGCGAGGTAGGTTTTGTGATGTAGTCTTGGCAGAGCCAAACCGAGGCAACGCATCTTCGTTGTGAAGTAACCATCCAGCTTGAGAGCCGGATGCGGGAGACCCGCACGTCCGGTTCGGAGGGAGAGGTGGGGTTAATAGCCCCATCCCTACCCCTATCAAAAAAGGCAGTTGGGGACATGTCCCCGCTGTTTCAATTAGGCCCCATTGGCTTCGTTGTCGCTTTCGTGATCGTTGTCGATCTGTTCGGAATAATCCGAGGGGTTCGTTTGATCCGCAAATAAACGCGAATAGACGCTAATTTCCGGAACCGGGAAGGCTGCACTGTTTCTCATACAGGTATTTCAATGCCGAGCTGGAGCTAGGCGTCCCAGGAGCTGGTTTTTGTCTGACACATCGTTGTCGTGTCCGTGATCGTATTCGGGATTCGAGCTACCCTGTGGCAATCCCTCACGGGATTACCCTACAAAACATGAGTATGCCCGGCATTTCTCCTTTCTATAACCATTCGATGGGTAACGCTTTCCCGCGTATGTCCACTGCCCATTCGCCAGATTTGCCTCGGAATGGAACGAGTGCGCTTCCGATGCCGCGTTGTCTGGTAGGTGAGAGGGATCCGGACAGTACCGTTCCGACCGATGTGCCGTCGCGGATGACATGGGCTCCCTGGCGAGCAATGCGTCGGTCTGCTGTTTGGAACAGGCGCGTTATCTTACGATCTGGCGCTGACAGACGCTCGTTGAGCGCGTCTTTTCCAATGAAATCGGATTTGGTAAAATCGACAGTCCACTTCATGCGGGCTTCGAGGGGTCCGAGTTCTTCGCTCAGCTCGTGGCCGTAAAGAGGGAGTCCTGCTTCGAGACGCAGTGAATCGCGCGCCCCGAGGCCGCACCAAGCTTCCGATCCGAACTGCGTTTCGAGCATTGTGGTAAAATCGAGCAGAGCCTCAGAGCGAATCAGGCACTCCACGCCGTCCTCGCCGGTGTAGCCGGTCCGGCAGACGCGGACAGGTGTGTCTCCCCAGGTGGTGTCAAGGTGTCCAAAACGTACTTCTGGAACATGCCAGCCGGCGTGTTTTATTTGTTCGATCGCTTGTGGCCCCTGAATGGCCAAGAGTCCCCAAGCTGTGGACTCGTCTTCTATTTCTACATCAAATTTTGCGGCGTGCTCCTGTATCCATTTCAGATCTTTCTCGGCGTTTGATGCGTTTACGATGAGCAGATATTGCTTGTCTGAGATGCAGTAGATGATCAAGTCATCGACGGCCCCACCCGATGAATTGCAAAGAATGGAATATGCGGCTTGGTCGGGTTGGAAGTTCGATAGCTTGCTCACGAGTAGATAATCGAGAAAGGCGCCAGCATCGTTTCCTGAGACTCGGATTTGTCCCATATGGCTGACATCAAAGAGACCTACCGATTGGCGCACACGGCGATGTTCCTCGAGTATGCTGCTATACTGCACGGGCATAGACCAACCTGCGAAGGGAACCATACGTGCTCCGCGTTCAAGGTGTAGCGGTGCGAGGGGAGTCTCTTTCAGGTTTTCCATTCTCAAGGAGCCTCTTGCTCTTCTTGTTGAATGCAAACCATTGCCGTCATCTGGGCGGGATTTTCGGACACACAAAAAAGCTCCGGAATCTCTAATGATACGGAGCTTAAAAAAAATGGCATCCCGTAGGGGATTCGAACCCCTGTCGCCAGGATGAAAACCTGGTGTCCTAGGCCTGACTAGACGAACGGGACGTATGCCAAAGGCTTCAAAGATGCTCTCACGTTTCGTTCTCGCAAGCCTTTTTTAGGGAAATGTCGCGTTGTAGGTGTAACCAAGCAGTGCAGGGCTACCCCATATTTCGTAGGGTGATCGCGAGAGCGATTGCCGTCGAGGCCCCTCAATAGCTCTCTGTAGGCTCTGCTGAAGAGGTATTTTCTTCATTGCTAAGGAACTTACGGTCTGGGGGGGTAAAGAGGTCTTCCGGAAGCTGTTGATTTGAAGCGACTCGGTTGAAATTGAGCTAACCTAAGAGGGAATTGTCTGCGAGAATGTCATATTCAGCAGGCCAGAGGGTATTGTTTGTCTGCATGTAGCGTTTGATGATGATGCTACGCGTTTCAACGCGACCGTTGGCGCGCAGTTTAAAGTGATAAGCGGTAGGTAGAAAGCTCGTGGCATCGATGTCGTAATCGATACGATGCCCTGTGGGCAGGAAGGCCCGGATCACATGTTGGTCTCCTGTCGGCTCGCTCTTTTTTTCGATATAGCTGAAGTAGACCTCCTTCTCTGCATAGTTAAAGAATTTGGGAAACATTTGATGGTCAAAAAGGAGCGCTGCTCCCTCAGATTCGGTGAACCAACGGTAGGTCGGTTCGCCGCGAAAATATTCGACTGACCAGGCTCTGTCGGGAATGGCAATCCAGTAGAACTCAATGGGACGACCTGACAAGTTGCGACGTCTTTCGATACGTATCTGATTATCGCGTGTCTTGAAAATGAAGGTCTCGTAAGTGTCTTTGAGGTAGGTTTCTTTGCCACTAAGGACCAGGTTTTGTATGTTTTCGCGCGCTTCGCGGCCACCTAGGGCGTTGATTGCATTTGCGATAACTTTAAGAGCCGCAGGATCTGATTGTGTTGGCGCAACATCTTTCGAGGGCAGCTTATCTATGGCGTTTTGAGCGCGGATGCAAGGAATCATCAGGAGCGGAGTAACTAGAGTGACAAATATCCTGAGTGCATGCATTGGGGATGAAGAAGAGATTAAATGGCAGTGCCAGAGGGAAGGAGGAAGTCGGTATCGTGCTCGATCCAGCTACGCAGGCTATGCCAGCAGGAGCTCAGCAGCTTATCATCGAGTTCCGCGATTTGCGGTTCTGCGATGGCGTGGCGCAAGAGTGTCGTCATAGAATCTAGAATGAGCTGGGGTTGTCGGGGAAGCCAGGCCTCTATCACAGGAAAGCCTTCTGCGCGTAGCAGCCGGGTGATTCCTTTAAGTAGGACTGCGCTGAAGTGGGGGTGCATGTGAAATGCATCGAGAACTGTCTCGGTATACTCAAATACATCGGCAGGATCTGGAAAATGAGAAGCGTTTAGCCGGAGGAATGTAGCAAAATAGCAGGACGCTTGCAGGCGTTTCCACGGCTTCGCGATTGCACTGCGATCAGTAACGAGCTGCCATTCCCGGATGAAGGGCGAGTCCTCGGGATTTTTTTTGGGATGGTCGTAGGTGATGTCGCAGGTTGCGAGGAGAGGCGGAGGTGGGGTGGATGATTTTTGTGACAGGCGGAAGAAGGTCGTCTTCAAGCCTTCATGGGAGAGCCATACCTGTCGGAGGACTTTTCCCCGATACTCTTCGAAGTGCAACAAGTGACCGATCATGGTCCAGGAACGTCTCCCATCAACTTGCTGATGGTTCCGGGGCTTGTTCAGAGATGGCCTTTGACGGGCTGGGTGGCACCACGGCACCTCCGGAAATGATGAGTTTCATTCCATCGCCCACCGCCATATCCAGTTTGATTACATCCTCTTTTGGGACCATGAGCAGGAAGCCACTGGTGGGGTTGGGCGTTGTCGGTACGAAGACATTGAGCATCTGCTTCGACGTTTTTTCCTGAACCTCACCCTGGGTGTTTCCAGTCATAAAGCCGACGGCCCACATGCCCTTGCGGGGATATTCTACGAGTACCGTTTCTTGAAAAATGGCTTTCTGTTGCTGGGCGAAGGTATTAACGATCTGCTTAACCGATTTATAGATCGTGTTAATGAAGGGCAGGCGGACCACAAACTGTTCACCAATGTTTAAAAGGAACCGAGCGAAGAAGAGCTTCGATAGCCACCCGACTAAGGTGATCAGGAGAGCCACGATAACAATCGACGCACACCCGAGTACAAAGCTCCAAAATCCGCTCTGTAACTGCTCGTCGAAGACACGTCCGAAGAAGATGTTGGCAGCAGTCTTGCCGACGCGATCGACAAGAAAAGAGAGGACAAATAGTGTGACACCGAGTGGGGCTACGAGGACGAGGCCGGATATGAATCCGTTGCGCAAAGATCGAATCATGTTAATTTAAAATTCCTAGATGGGGAGTCGGAGAAGCCGGAGCTGTTCCGAATTTTCAAAAAACAAATATGTAATCGGTGCTAACGCGCGGCCTCCTTGACGGGCGGGGGTGCTTGGTCACGGGTGGGAAACCGACTCAGGGCTTCACGCAAGTTCTCAATAAATTCCTCGACGATGCGTGACCATGTGAGGTGCTCCATGGCTTGTCGGCCACGATTGCGTATCTCATCCCAAGTACCTTGTGCAGCCAATGCCCGGTCGCATGCACGGATAAAATCAACGTCATCATTGAACGCCGCGATGAAGCCTTGACTGCCGTCCTCTATATATTGCCGCGGTGCGGCGTAATCGTAAGCAATGGGCACGAGGCCACTGGCCATCGCTTCTGTGACTACATTGCCAAATGTTTCAGTGACCGATGGAAAGATAAACAAGTCTGCGGAAGCATAGTGCTGGGCTAGACCCTCTCCGCGTTGCATTCCGGGATAGATGAATTCGGGATGTCGTCGCATCACATTGGCTCGCTCAGGGCCATCGCCCACCATCACGCACTGTGTCCCGGGCCGCAGGGCACGTAGGTGCTGCATTGCTTCAATGGTGAGCGGTAGATTTTTCTCTGCAGCGATGCGTCCGACGTAGAGGGCGACGATATCTGAGTCACTCGCTCCCCATTCAGTGCGTAGCTCAGGATTTCGTTTCTCAGGAGAAAAAAGAGCCGTATCCACGCCCCGACCCAAGAGCCGTAAGTTCTGTAGGCCCATAGTCTCCAGCTGATTAATGGAGTCCGGTGACGGTGCAAACGTCGCCAGAGTGCGGTTGTGAAACCAACGCAAATACGAACCTGTGGCGTCCTTTAAGAACGGGAGGTTGTAGTTGGCCATGTAATGGTTGAAGTTGGTGTGGAAGCCTGAGACTACCGGAACCTGGAGGCGCTCAGCCGCTCCAATGGTGGAGAAGCCCAGGGGGCCCTCAGTTGCGATGTAGGCGATGTCGGGCTGCCAAGCTTTCCAGACGTGCTCAATCTTTGATCCACTTGGCAGGCCAAAGTTTAGGGAGTCATACCCTGGAATCGGGAGCCCCGCGACGCAGACTTCTCGAAATTCATGATGGTGATCAGAAATTTTTTCGTGTTTCTGTTTGGGCCGAATCACCAGGACTTCGTGTCCCGCTGCAACTAGGCCACGGGCGATGCGGCTGAGGGTCATTGCCACCCCGTTTACTTCCGGAGGGAAGGTCTCAGTGATAATGGCTATCCTCATATTTTAGTTCAAAGGCTTGAGGATGGATTTGCCGTGATAGAGGAAGTAATACGGAATTTAGTTCTGTTCCTCGTCCGGAACTTGCGCCCGAATCATGGCATTGAGAAATCCTTGTCCCAGCCGTGAGGCCATCATGGTTTCGATCTGTGCCAGTTCAGTATCGAGCGCGCCATCGTCTTTGGCGATCTCCGGAGTTTCCTTTTTGATAACGTAGGCAAAGTAGCCTGTGTCGCCGGAGGTGATCATCGGCGAGGTCTCACCTGGGCTTAAGTTGGTCAGGGCATTGAGAACCGGGAAGGCTAAATCAGTCGGGCGCTGTTGGCTTGTGAAGTCTTCGAAGACCTGAGTCTGGAATCCTGTATTTTCCGCAATATACAGTAGGTCTCGTCCATCCAGGAACATCTCGATCGTGGCATCTAAGGGAAGAACCAGCTCACTTTCTAGAACGGCCTGTTTGAACGAGGCACCCTCTGTGATACTTGAATTGATGTCGTCGGAGATACGCACTCCGGCTTCCGAAAATAGACGATCTTTTTCCGCGCGACGGAAATCGCGGTCTACGCGAAAGCGCACATCTGCCAACTCGGGGATAAAGGCTTCCTGACGTCCCTTGAGAAAGAAGATTCCGAAATCTCCATTTGTCAGACGAACTGCATCTGTAAAGCCGCGGCTGTCATCAAGGGTATGCAGCATTGCGGGGAGGTCTTCTGGCATGTTTTGCCCGAGCCGTGCTGCACGTTCTGTGGCGCTCACCGCAGGTAGATCCACGGCTTCGAGACCGCGGTTAGCGAGTAGGTCAGTCACCTCTTCGCTTCCAAAGGGAGCGTTGAGTTCATAGAGATCGTAAGCCAGGTCGGAGGCGCGCTGTTCGGCTAAGCGGGTTGCCTCGCGCGTGGTGGCTTCAATGGTGTAGTCAGCAAGCACTGCATCACGAACGAGGTCTAGAGTCACCTCCCCAGGCTCGCCGTCTTCGTTGACCGGTGCCTGATCATCGTATCTCCCGGCGTTTTCATCTAGGTAGGCCTGGAGCGTTTCCTCGTCTGGGGTGACAGAGACTTCTTCTTTGAGTGTTTCTACTTGGAAGGACACCCAGGCCGATTCTACCTTTTCAGGAACCTCATAAGCAGGCGCGTTCAAATCGAAATATTGCTGCAGCGTTTCGTCGGTGACTTCGATTTTCGGATCGAAGGTGGCTTTATTAAATTCCGCTACTTCGACGCTATATCGAATACGTTTCACTTGCTGGCTCATGAGTGCTTCAGAGGGCAGTGAGAACCCCTGTGCGCCCAAGACTTTCTCGAGCTCGCTAATGCGAAAGGAGTTTTGGATGGTCCATTCTACATCTTTTTCTGTCAGTGATGGGTTTGTGTCTAGGCTGTCCAAAAACTGTAGATAGGCCTGGTTGTCAAAATTGCCATCGGGTGTTTGGAACAGGCGCAAGGTAGGGATGAATGCTTTCACTTCACGAGCGCCCGGTGTTGGGATGTTGAATTCGTCTGCTAAGGCTAGTGAGCTGATACGGGACATCATGGAAAATTGCACCATCTGCTCATTCATGGGGGGGCGCCCAGTTTCCAGCATGGTCGCTATCTGAGCGTCGCGCGTCCATTTTTCGGCCACTGCGTTTTGGCTAAAATCGTGTCCGAAAAAGGTAGTCGATTCGCCACGGCGTTCGGTGCCGGCGCAGCCCGGTGTGTTACCTATAGTGAAAACGAAAGGAATCAGAAGGACGACGAGCAGGATGCTAAAAATCCAATTTCCGTTCTTTGCCAGGCGGTCTTGTATCCAGGATATCATGAGTGTCTCAGTCGGAGAAATAAACCGGACATTGCGTCGATTAGCGCGCGGCCTGTCAACGGTTTCTGAGCTTGTGCTTATTGCACATCTTTAGCGATGCCTGGCTGGTCTACTCGCTCGTGAAGGGATCGGCGTTTTCGCAGCCGACTTCGGCATCGATACGTTTCTGTAGAACCATCAAATTGAAAGTGAAAAATCCATAAGCTTCCTCGCCCTCCCAATGCATGGGCATTTCACAACAGATCTCAAAGACGTATTCGGGGAGAGAATTATTGTAGTTAAGAAAATGCTCCCCTTTCATGACGAAAATATAGTTGAGGAGTCCGAAGCCGCGCGCGAAGACGAAGTTTGCGGTTTGTGGGTCAGGGCAGCTGTTCACAATCTCTCCCAAAGTATACTTTGCTAATTTTCTGCTGATTTCACAGCGCAACTTTTCGCCATTTAGCTCTTTGATGTCCTCCTGGAATCGCTCGTCTTGAAGCTCAAGAGACATCAACAAGAAATTCTCGTAGAGGAGTTTGGTCTCTACGGGTTTTATTTGTTCAGCATAGGCCTCAAAACGGTCCATGCATCGAAAGTCGACCAGAACAAGCTAAACCTGACTACGGGTTCTTGAGGGCTTGCTGAACATGTATGATGGTCTCTGCGACATCAACAGGTTCGTGTTCCTCGTCTTCTGATACGGGCTCAAGCTCATCGTGTATATTTACGATCTTGCTGTGTTTTTTGCGCTCGGCTTTTTCCTGACGCCTGCGCTCAAATTCGCGGAATGAAATGACTTCGAAACTTCCGTCTAAGTGCTCCACTAGAGCAGTAAGGGACTCAACCCAATCGCCTGAATTGAGGTAGTGGACGTTGTCGATCCATTTGTTGGCAGGGGTATGGATGTGGCCGCAGATGATACCGCAGCAATTATGCTTTTGAGCGAGGTGCTGAAGCTGTTCCTCGTATTTACCCACAAAGTTTACTGCTGACTTCACTTTGGCCTTAATCGCTTTCGAAAGCGAGTAATACTCTTTGCCCCGCCAGGCGCGGTATTTGTTATAGAGTCGATTGATTTTGAGCAGTGATTGATAGCCGATGTCGCCGATCACAGCCAACCACTTGTGATTGGTGGTGACTGCATCAAATCCATCACCGTGGACCACCAGGTAATCGCCTTCCACCCCGTGGTGGATGTGGCTCTCGACAATGCGTAGGCGATCGAGTTCGAGAGGTAGAAACCGCGTCAAGATGTCATCGTGATTGCCCCGGGTATAGATGACCTCGAGGTTTTTCTTTTCGAGTTTCTTAAGGATCAATCGGATGCAGCGGGTGTGACCTTTGGTCCAACCCCCTTTGCGTGACAGGCTCCAGCCATCAATGATGTCTCCGTTTAGAACAAGCTTCTCAGAATGGCTGTGCTTTAGGAAATGGTTTACCTCATCGATCTTACACTCTTCAGTTCCCAGATGAATATCTGACAAGAATATCGTGCGGAATTTGAGAGTAGTAGCCATCGCGCTTGAGTCTTGAGTAATAAACCGTCGTTGTCCTGGGTCAAAATGAATTAGGGTCTGAGACTCGAATATTACACTTCCGTTGCAGTTGTCGCAAATTTGAAACCGAAAAGTGTTGGGTTTCGTGCAGAGCGATTTCTGGCTAAGAGTCCAAAGCGGTTGCTTCGTATTTCGGGGGTTGCTTTCTGAATAAAGCATCCGTTAAGGGGAATGGGCAAGATGATGATTAGAACCTACTTACGTATCCAGTTCTCAACCCCATTTCTTGATTCAGCATGGGTATAATCACTGAAAGAGAAGGGTGGCAGGAGCCAATTATCCAATTTTCGGTCTACGCCGATAATAAGGTCGGTAGGCTGAATGAACTGATTGGTGCGCTCACTCACCGAGAGCTACATATCCTAGCGTTCACGGTGATCGATACGACTGACAGCGCTATCATCCGAATGGTTTGTGATTACCACAGTGAAGCTCGAGATATCCTAAAGCAGAAAGGCTTTGCTTTTAACGAAGTGGAAGTGTTTGCGGTAGAAGTGTCCCAACTGTCAGATGTGCATAAGGTCACCTGTGCGTTGGTTCAAGCGGAGGTGAATGTGCATTATATCTATCCCTTTATTGGGCGTGCCAATGGCTCTTCGGCCTTTGTGCTCAGAATGGAGGACAATGATATTGCCACCTCCATTTTGAAGACTTCTGGCATCAAGGTCCTCAGTCGCAACGACCTGACTCGTTAGCAGCGCAGTTTAGAAATTGAACTCGGACTTAATTTTTTCGATCCGCTCAGCTGTGGTTTCCAAGATGGAAGGGATATCATTTTCTTTCAGAGCAGTAATCTCATAAATTTGCTCTACGTCCTCGACTAAAAACGGGTCGGCTTCTCCTTCTGCGCGCCACTGGTCGCCAAGATGGGTGGAAAGGTAGAGCAGGCAGGTCATGACACGTTGATCGGGAGCATCGAAAGGCGATACTTGAAAACGCACTGGTAAAATAACTTCCTGAGTAAATTTCCAGCATTCCATAAGGACGCCGCCGATATCTCCAAAGTGCATACCCAAGATGCGTTGCTCCAGCTCGGGCGAGACTTGTCCGTCCTCTACCTCATCATAGAAAGACAACCCTGCTTCGAGCGTGCATTGATTTACCACAACCTTTCCTATGCCGTGAAGTAGTCCGATAGTGTAGGCCGTGTCGTGATTGACACCCACTGCTTTTGCGAAGGTCTCTAACATGACAGCCCGAATGATGGAAATTTCCCAAAGTTCGCCTGCCTTCAATTTGTAGACTGGTGCGGCCGCTCCCATAAACTGTTTGGCTGCGACTAAGCCGACGAGTCGATGGACCTCGCGAAACCCTAAACGCTGAACGGCTTCCATGATGTTCTCGCTTGGGATCGAACCTCCGTAAAAACTACTATTGCTCAATCGGACAACCTGTGCAGCCAGCGTCGCATCCATCCGAATAAGTTTCACCAGATCATTTAGATCTGAGTCGGGATTTTGCATGCAGCTCTGGATCTTAGATAAGATCTGAGGTGTCGGCGGCAGTTCCTCCGCGAGCTTGAGAATCTTTGATCGATCGAGCAAAGGCATGTAAACAAAGTCGGAGCCTGTATCCATCGCTTGAGGACGCTTTGAATAGAGGAATTATGCGGCGACTTTGCATTCTTCATAGATTTGTTGCAGAATAGCCGTCTTTAGCGTCGCAGCTAAGAGTCGAATCTTTCAGTTCTCAAACTCCCTAAGTAGATGCGCATTGGATTCATCGACCCTGTTCCATCACAAGAAAACGCCCAGTTTTATCTGGGTGCTCGCTTGGCCTGTTTGGAAGAGGGGGTTGATTTCGCGGTCCACTCGGACCTTTCGATTCTGAACGACCAGACGGTCTCTGGTATGATTCTCAATAATCTTGCAGGAGACTTTGAGAATGAGGCTCGGGGATTTCTTGGACCCAGCTTTCCGATGGTATGCATCTCGCGTAAGGAGACCATAGCAAGTCGTGTCTTTTGGGACTACAAGCGTGCGCTTAAAGAAGCATTGCAACACCTGGTAGAGCTGGGGCATCGCAACATCGTTTTCATCTGTTATGCTGCCGAGAGAGAGCCATTTTACAAAGAGCGTATTGAGGCCTTTAAAGCAGTGGTGTCTACGCATTTTGAGGATGTTCTCGTTCCATTTTATATTCTTGAGGCAGATGACCCTGAAGATGCGCGGAAGCGTATCGGGGAGGTAATTTTAGAAAATCCTGAAATTTCTGCTATTGTCTCGGGTATCAACCATCTCGGATTGAGTTTGCGCACAGCGGTGGAGCTTCAGGGCAAGCGGATTCCTCGGGATGTCGCGGTGATCGACTTTGACAATTTAAGTCGTGCTTTGAGTGAGTATGGACACGGCCGGTTCAGCGCAGTCTGTCCTCCTTACTACTGTATGGGCTATCAAGCTGCAAAGATCGTGATTGCGAAAACACGAAACCGGCGTGAGCCGCGAGTGCGCGAGATTATTGATAGTGATTTTGTAATACGTGGGACTACTGACGCCAATCGGCAAGGAGAATACAGTGTCTTTCCTGAAGACTTGCCGGAGGAAGCCCCAGGAATCTATGAGCTAGCTCGGTTTTTCTTTTCTAGCGACGTCATTTCGGTGGAGGTCGCATTACAACTCGCGCGCGAGCTCCTTGCTACTACTCAAAAGAAGAAGCGTTTTCGCAGAGCATTTTTCGAAACTACATTCAAGGCGGTTAGCCTTGGGCTCAGTCCTTTTTTCGCTCACGCCCAGGCGATTCAAATGGAGAATGTAGCGCGCACCATTGGCCGAGACGTTGAATTGGTGGTGAGGATTAAAGAAGTGTTCGAAGCAGTGCGCCGTGCCCAAGTAGACTATGGATTTACAGCCGAACGCTATGCGACTTTCGAACGCCAGAAATTAACTGAAGCGCGCGAGCGCAGCCAACATAAGTCGGAAGATCAACCCACGATTTTGGTGTTCCTCACTGCCTTGTTGCGTGGCGTCAGCCATTTGGGTGCAAGTGTGCAATCGGTCATGTTGTTTGATCACACTATCCTTGATGCCGATGGGCAGCCAGAAGTGCAGGTATGGCGGCTGAATGATGAGGAAGCATGGTCCAAATATGTGCCCGAGGACAATATACTTGCCATCGATGAGCTCTTGCCGGGCTGGGAAAAGAATTCTGCTTCGTACCTCGTCGATATGAAGTCTAGCGAAGGGGTGATGTGTACTGTCTCCATCGACTTTGATTGTGTCACTCCGCAAATCGTAGCCGACTTTCTTGAGTCTTTAGAGCCCATTCTTCAGCAGTCGCTCTTCGCTAAGAATCTCGAAAGGACCGCGCGCGCGCTGGAGCAGGAAAAGAGCGAGGCCCGTGAGGCGATGGCGTCGAAGAATGAGTTTTTGACTAACGTCTCCCACGAAATCCGCACGCCAATGAATGGGATCATTGGGATAGCCGATCTTCTCTTAGAGACGGAACTCTCAGCCCAGCAGCGCGAGTATCTTTCTATGATCCGTGACTCCGGGACGGCACTGCTGTCGGTGGTAAACGATATCCTGGACTTCTCGAAAATGGGAGAGGGGCGTGGCCTTATCCTACAGGAGGTGGCTTTTGATTTTCGCAAAAATATTGAGGATACCGTTAAGACTTTGGGAGTCCGGGCTCGGGAAAAACAGATCGATCTCTCCGTTTTGATAAAGCCGAACGTCCCGAATCGTCTACTCGGAGATGTGGGGCGCTTGCGCCAAATTCTAATTAATCTATTAGGTAATGCTGTTAAATTTACAGATACGGGCGAGGTCTTTGTAAAGGTCGAGGTCAACGATCACAGTGAAAACGGGGTGGTGCTCTTGTTCGCGGTTAAGGACACTGGAATTGGAATACCCAAAGATCGGCAGCAAAAGATCTTTTCTTCATTCCAGCAGGCGGATGGCACGACATCTCGGCTCTATGGTGGCACTGGACTTGGCCTGAGTATTTCAACTGAGCTGGTCTCCAAAATGGAGGGTCGAATTTGGGTCGACAGTGTGTATGGTCAGGGCTCGACCTTCTACTTTACAGCCCGTCTAAAAGTCGCGCCAGACGTAGATTTTTTTCCACCGGGACTCAACCCCAAGCCGTTGGCTGGCAAACGTGCCCTAGTTGCTGTGGGAAATAATAATCACCGTGAATTTATCCGGCTCTGCTTTGATGAGTGGGGTGTCGAAGGTGTGTTTATCCGTGCGGGTAACCTTGTTCTCTCTCAACACGAATATTATAACGCACGCCAACATCCGTTCGACATTACACTCCTCGACACGAGCCTCGAGGAGTCGAATCGACAGGCTTATCTCGACGGTCTCTTGGCGGGCTCTGTCATCTCTCGACAATTGGTATTGATCCTCCCCGTATCCGCCAGCGCTGAGTATACGGAACGTTATTCTCTGATGGGTGCGAAGCGAATGATCAGCAAGCCGGTGACCCATGCCGAATTATTAGAAGTCTGCCTGCGTGTCGTAAAGGGAGGCAAAGACTCCAGACATGCCTTTGGCGCCTTGCCAGCTCCGGTCACTGCTGCGACGAATAAAGAAGCACGTGCAACCCATTCCATGCGGATTTTACTCGTTGAGGATAATGAGGTAAACCGCCGGGTTGCTCTGGGAATTCTAAACAAGCGTCAACACCAGGTGGATGTAGCTATTAACGGAATCGAAGCAGTGAAGCGTTTCCGTCAGGCCCGCTACGACGTAATCCTTATGGATATCCAGATGCCGAAGATGGACGGTCTGGAGGCGACGAAGATCATTCGAAGTTCGGAAGGTGATAATCGAGAGCGAACTCCTATCGTGGCCATGACCGCTCATGCGATGAATGAGGCTAAGGACGAGGCTTTTGAAGCGGGTATGGACGACTTCATCTCCAAGCCACTCGACCGGCAGCTATTTATAAAAATGGTCGAGAAATTTTCACCCGAATCCAAAGGTAAAGAGCTGTCAGAAGATGCGATGGAGCCCAAGGAAGATCCAACGCTGCGCAGTGTGAACAAGCTGCAGTTTTTCAATAAATCAGTTTTTTTGGATCAGATTGGAGACGACCCTGAGCTGATGGTCAGTATCATAGACCTTTATGAGAGCACCACCCCTGAGCTAATGAATAAGCTCCGCCATGCATTGAAACAGATGGACAGTGACGGAGTTCACAAGGTCTGCCATTCTATCAAAAATAGTCTCGGGCCATTTGGTGCAGAGCCTGCGATAGAGACGATGCGGCGACTTATCGAGGTGGTCGATAAAGACGAAAATTTCGAAAAAGCCCGTCTAATTGCTCAGGATTTAGAACAGGACCTCGACGGACTCCTTGAAGAACTGAAGGTTTACAAAGAAAATCTAAATCCGAAGAGCTAGGACCAGTTTACCAAGACGACGTGTCCCTAAAAGGAAGCCTCTAGAAAAGTCTTCCGTAAAAGGGCTCGATTAAGCCGGCATGTGATGTTCGCTGCGTCAGTCATTCTTCTTTAGATCCTCAATCTGCGGCTTGAGCACCTTCTCGTAATAATCCGGTTCAATGCCATGGGATAGTTGGATATTCAGATGACGCCCCATGAATTCTTCGATCGTCTGCCAGCCTTCGTCTGGGATACGGATTTTCTTCGTGTAGGCGCAGATCGTGAGAATGTTTTCAAGCTGTTCGATGCGGCTAGTCGAGTTGAGAATACGTTCGGCGACTCGTAAACGGATACTCAGCTCTGAGCGGTTCAGAGGCTTATTGAGGAAGTCATCGACACCATGCTCCATAGCAATGTGGTAGTTCCGCTTTTCATCAGTGTTGGCGGTGAGCATGATGAAGTATGTGTAGGGCGTATCGGGGCGATTACGGATCTGCTCGCAGAGTTGAACACCGTCGAGGCCAGGCATCAGCCAATCACTTACCACGATACGAAATGGCTCAGCATTATAGCGTTGCCAGGCTTCTTCACCATCATTGGTCGTGACCACTTCGAACCCCTCTGTCGCCAGATGGCTGGCGAGGATTTTTTGCGGTATTGGGTTATCTTCGGCGACAAGGACTCTCACGATCAAAAATAGCTAACTTTATTTGGGACGGAATATGTCAATCTTGCTTGAGTCGACTTCTATGAAAGGTCCACCGATCAGATCGATACAGTAGGGAATCGCAGGAAAAACAGCCTCTAGGCATTCGCGAATCGCCTTAGGCTTGCCAGGTAGATTCACAATGAGCGTTTCGCCCCGTATCCCTGCGGTCTGCCGAGAAAGAATCGCGGTCGGAACGAATTTGAGCGACGTGGCTCGCATCAGTTCGCCAAAACCCGGCATCATTTTCTCACATACTGCTTCCGTAGCCTCGGGCGTTACGTCGCGAGGAGCGGGTCCAGTCCCGCCAGTGGTGATGATAAAGGAACACCCCTCATCCTCCGCAAATCGCTTGAGCGTAGCCTCGATCTGGTCCTGCTCGTCGGGGACGACGGCGTAAGCTGTCTCAAATTCCGAGGTAATCCATTCATCAAAGAGCGCGACGGCGGATTTTCCTGGGATGTCTTCATAGACACCTGCGCTGGCTCGGTCGGAAACATTGATGACGCCTATTTTCATATCCAAAGTGTTGATGCGTTTTTTTGTGCCGCTACGAGCAGAAGTCTAAACTTTGCCTTCCTTCCTCCAGCGATAGAGTGTCGTCGGATGGATGCCCATTTGTGCTGCGACCCAAGTTAAGTCGCCGCCACTCTCCTCAATAAGTTGCCGAGCGCGTCCCCATTTTTGTTTCTTATTGAGGGGTGCTGCGGGCGTGACGGTTCCGGCTTGGTTATTATAACTGAAATTCGGATTGCTCGACGCAGGGTAGGCCGAGATTGCATGTGCTGTAGACTCTGAAACCGCTTCAGGAACTTCTTTAGCTCGCTCCGGTGGCTGCCACCAGCCGCGGCGCATTACAGGCCCATCGTACTGGATCGCCAGGCGCTCAATTGTCTGCTTGAGCTCGCGAACGTTTCCGGGCCAGTCGTGTGATTGGAAGGTCTGTATCAGCTCAGGTTCAAGAGACTCGAAATTTTTACCTAAACGTTCCGCTGCTAGATCTATAAAATACCGGCTCAGTTCTGGAATGTCTTCAAGTCGATCTCGGAGCGGTGGCGTTTCTATAATGACCTCAGCGAGACGATAGTAGAGATCGAGGCGGAATTTTCCCAAAGCCGACTCAGCTTTGAGGCCACGGTTGGTCGCGGCAATGATGCGAGCATTGGCCTTGTACTCCTGATTTGATCCGATGCGCCGGGCGATGCGGGTTTCTAAAAATCGCAGGAGCTTAGGTTGCAGGGAGAGACTGAGTTCTCCAATTTCATCGAGGAAAAGAGTCCCGCCGGACGCTTCCTCAACTAACCCCTTCCGTGGTTTTTCTGCACCGGTATATGCGCCCTTTTCGACGCCAAAGAGTTCGGATTCCATCAATTCTGCTGGAATCGCGGCACAGTTTAAAGTGATGAAGGGGCCGCTGCCGTAAGCAGTCTGCAATGCCTGAGCCACACGTTCCTTACCCGTGCCAGACTCTCCAATGATTAACACTGTCGCGACAGTAGGCCCAGCTCGATGAACCGCTTCACGAAGATTCGCCATGATGCGCGACTGCCCAATGAGGATCTGATCATTGCTTGAAGACTGGCCTCCGTAGAGTTGCCACCAGAGCTGTTGGCTGCGCGCGGCATTTTCGGCACTTTCGCGAATCCGATCAAGGGTATCAGCCAGCACGACGACATCATAGGCGCCGTCTCTTGTCGCCTGCACGATGTGTTGGGTCTGAAGCTGTTCACCCAGCACGACGTAGTAGCGGCAGGTGCGGGCAAGCGTGACGCGAACCGAGGACCAAGCTGGATGTTCAAACCAAGAAAAAGGGACCACATAGACATCATTTAGACTGTCTGGACTGATTCCCTCGATGTCATCTGGATGGAGCAGGGTTACCCTAAGGTCGGCTTCTCTTAGGCGCTCCATCAGTGTGGGCTCCTTCTCAAGACTGAGAAGAAAGACACGCAAAGCAGATGGATCTTGGGCAGGCATAATGGGGTATATTTCGGGGAACGTTAGGTCCGCGACTCTAGCTCACAAGGTAAAGAGCAGAATTCCAGACTTTTATTTAAAGGACTTGTGAGCATACTGGTAGGATGTGGATAGATAACGCATGGGTGCAGCTCGCCATTATGGCATTTACTGGATGGTGTTCTTTAAACTTGATCCGGATTTTGGCACGTGCGTCGACACACACAGTTCAAGTCTGGGTTCCGCGTCCGAACACTGGCCCCCAGGGGGAGCCGACTCCGGCGGTGCCCGTTCCTGAACCCGGTCGAAACCAGGGAATCGTTGAGGTCGCTGCCCAGGAAGTTTCGCCCGAGCAGAGCCCTTTACGATTGGCGACTTTTGAGGACATCGAGAGCCAGTCCTCTTAGATTTTTCCCAACGTATAAATTATTAGGGTTTTTCTTCCGGAAATCCCCCACTTGGGAACGAATTGTGATATTTTAGGTGCCATCTTCATGGTCACCGCATCCTACAAACCTTTCCTATCTTTTACAGTTTTAGCGGGATTGCTCGTTTTTTCCGCATGCGGCGGAGATGATTCTAGTCGTCGTGCTCGAGAGCGAGCACCGGCGCCGGTCGAGGTGGTGCCAATCGAAAATGGTTTGATTCGCTCTATGCGGACCTACAGCGGTTCACTCGAAGCCGGTGCATTGTTTGATGTGGCACCTAAGGTGTCAGGGCGTCTCGATTCGATCCGCGTTGATCTTGGCGATGGCGTAGTCCCGGGGCAGGTTTTGGCGACCTTGGAAGACGATGAATTTCGCCAGATGCTGGCACAAGCCGAGGCAGAGCTCCGTGTGGCGGAGGCAAATCTACAGGAAGCGAACAATGCTTTACTCACGGCAGAACGCTCCGCCGAGCGTAGCAAGTCGCTCAACGAGCGGGGTATTGCTTCGGACGCATCTTTGGATGAAGCGCAGCAAGGCCTGGCGGCGGGTCGAGCGCGGCAGCTTGTAGCCGAAGCTCAAAAGCAGCGTGCCGAAGCTGCTCTGGCCGAGGCGAATATCCGCCTGGGATATACCGAGATAGTGGCTCGCTGGCCTGGAGACGACACGCGGCGCGTCGTGGCTGAGCGTTTTGTGGATGCAGGGCAGCTTGTGGGTTCGAACGACCCTGTGATGCAGATTGTCGATATCGACACACTCACCGCCGTGTTCTTTGTGACGGAGAGAGATTACCGCGGCCTCGCCGTGGGTCAGCCGGTGGACCTCGCTACGGATGCTTGGCCAGAACAAGTATTCGTCGGGGAGATTGCCCGGATCGCTCCCGTCTTCCGCTCTTCATCGCGCCAAGCTCGCGTAGAGGTGCGCGTGGGTAACAGCGACCAGCTTCTCAAACCTGGGATGTTTGTGCGTGTAACTGTGGAAATCGATCGCGCTGAGGCGGCGACCCTAGTCCCGGAAATTTCTCTGGTTAAGCGCGAAGAGGGCGAGGGCGTATTTATTCTAGATTCTGAGGGAACCCGTGTCCTGTGGCGTTCTGTGAAAGTTGGAATTCGCGAGGGCGCAGTGGTGCAAGTGATCGGCGAGGGTATCGATGGCTCTGTCGTTATTGTGGGGCAGCAACTCCTTGAAGATGGAGTCGCAGTCTCAGCCTTTAACCCTACTTCCATCTAGGGAACTGTCGCTATGAAACTCCCCTCATTCGCAGTAAAACATCCTATATTCACCTCTATGGTGACCGGTATTCTCCTCTTGTTAGGAGGGGTGTCGTTGGGCCAATTACGCATCGATATGTTGCCGGCGATCGAATTGCCGCGCGCTTCTGTGCGGGTCGGTTTTGATGGAGCCAGCCCTCAGGTAATGGAGCAGCAAGTGACACAAATCGTTGAGGAGATTATTGCGCGCGTTCCAGGAATTGAGGAGATGAGTTCTCGCTCAGACGAAGGCGGGGCGAATATATCGATCACATTTGCATGGGGTACTGACTTAGACGCCGCGGTCATTGAGGTGCGTTCAGCTATTGAGGAGGAGATGAGTGAATTACCGGACGATATTACCCGGCCGCGGGTACGTTCATTCGGGATTGAGGATTTTCCGGTGATTATCCTGGGTGTGTCGAGTGCCCTCGATCCGATCGAGATGACCAATGTCATCAACAATCAGATTCGGCATCGCTTCACCCAAATACCTGGAATTGCCCAGCTTGATTTCTGGGGTGGCTTCGATCGCGAGGTGCGCGTGGAGCTCTATCTAGAAAAATTGAATGCCTTGGGTATTCCCGTAGGTGAGGTAGTCTCGGCGCTTCGCGATTCGAATCTCGACCTTCCCGCAGGCCAGATTGAACAAGGCCGCTACGAGGTGACCCTGCGCGCCCCCGCCCAATATAAGACTGTCCAGGAGATCCAAGACACAGTCTTGGATATGCGCGATGGCGCGGCGGTACGATTGGGAGACGTCGCCGACATCCTCGACACTCATGAAAAGGAGGAACGCATCATCCGGCTCAATGGAGAACAGGGTGTGCGCATCGCCATTCGCAAACAGGCTGATGCAAACACGGTCGAAGTATCTAGGGAAATCCTGGCACTTATCGATCAGCTCAATCAGGAGTTTCCGCAGCTGAATATCGTTCCTGTGACGAACCAGGGAAATTTCATCGAGCGTTCGATCCAAAACGTTTCCCAGTCGGTGCTCTATGGAGCGGGTTTCGCTATTTTGATTCTCTTGTTTTTCCTGAGGAATATTCGCAGTACGCTGGTGATAGCCATCTCTATCCCTGTATCGATTATAGCTACCTTTGCTCTGATCTATTTTGGGGGCTTGACCATCAATATGATGACGCTTGGGGGCTTAGCGCTTGGGGTGGGTATGATGGTCGATAGTTCGATTGTGGTTTTAGAGAACATTTTCCGAAGGCGACAACAGCTGGGAGATGAGGCGCACGTGGCATCCGCTGCTGGAGCTCAAGAGGTGGCTGGTGCGATTACAGCCAGTACTATCACGACATTGGTGATTTTTTTGCCCGTGGTCTTTATGCAGAGAGTCGCAGGTCAGCTATTCAGCGAGATGGCCTATACCATTGCTTTTTCTTTGCTGTGCTCGCTCTTGGTAGCGCTCACGGTCGTGCCTGTTTTAGCTTCGAAACTGGTGAAACGTTCCTCTGAGAAATCCGAATCGCGGGCCCCTGAGTGGGTTCGCGATTTGAGCGAGCGCGCGGAGAATCGGCTGGAGACGCTCACGCAGGCCTATCTGAAGTTCTTGAGTTGGGCGTTGGAGAACCGCCTCAAGTTTGCGGGAATCGTAATTGCCATGTTTATGGTAAGTCTGCCGTTGGCCACTCAATTGGGCTCAGAATTTCTGCCACCGAGCGATGAGGGGGAGGTGGAAGTGAGTGGAAGGATGGAAGTGGGCACGCGCCTTGATCTAGTAGACGAGCGGACGCGTATTATTGAGGAGATCGTGCTCCCGGCTGTCCCTGAGATCGAATCTTACGTTACCAGCGTGCGAGAGAATCGCGGTGAGGTCGAGATGGCTTTAGTTCCCGCCGCTGAGCGATCGCGCTCGAACACCGAAATCGCGGCTGCGTTGCGCACCTTGGTAGAAGGTAAAATCCCGGGGATGCGAATGCGCGTGCGTGCCCCTCAAGGACAATCCACACTGAATCGGATCTTGGGTGCTGAGTCTGAAGGCATCACCATCGAGGTGCGGGGATTTGATTTGGAGACCTTAGAGACCTTGGCGCTACGAGCAGAAGGTGTTGTGGCTGGCATTCCGGGTGTATCCGATGTCGACCTCAGTTTCGATGAGGGAACGCCTCAGCAAGAGATTATTCTCGATCGTAATAAAATCGCCGATCTTGGATTTAGCCCACGCGATGCTACACAGGTCATTCGCACTGCGATCGCTGGAACTCAGGCGGGAAATTTCCGCGACGAAGGCAGCGCGTTTCGTATTCTTGTCCAGCTCAAGGACGCACAGCAGCGGACACCTGATGAAATCCTTGGGTTGACGCTCACTGCTCCTAATGGGGATACCGTAGCACTGGGTAATCTAGTGGAGACTTCGAGTAGTCGCGCCCCACTGGAAATACAGCGTAAGAATCAACAGCGCTTGGTCCAGGTGTATGTCAATGTAGCCGGGCGCGACATGGGCTCTGTGGCGTCCGATATTCAGGCGGCACTCGATAGCATACCACGGCCCAGTGGTTTTGAATTGAAGCTTTCGGGCGAATTTGAAGAGCAGCAGCAGGCCTTCCGCGAAATGGTTTTTGCCCTACTGCTTTCCCTCTTGCTGGTCTACATGGTGTTGGCTTGCCAATATGAGAGCTTGCGCGATCCAATCATTGTAATGCTCTCCACGCCGATGGCGGCAATCGGCGTAGTCTGGGCGCTGTGGCTCACGGGAACCACACTCAACATTCAATCTGGCTTGGGCTGTATTATGTTGGGAGGCATCGTGGTGAATAACGCAATTCTCTTGGTAGACCAAGCGACGCGTTTATCGCGTGAGGGCATGACTGTGATGGACGCAGTCATCGAGGCGGGCCGCCGGCGTTTTCGCCCAATTTTGATGACCACGCTGACGACGATTCTCGGGCTGATGCCACTCGCGCTGGGCTTGGGAGAAGGAGCGGAAGCTCAGGCTCCTCTAGCACGGGCAGTCGTGGGAGGCTTAGCGGTTTCCACTGTCATCACTCTAGTGCTTATTCCTGTCGTCTACACGCTATTACATCGCAGTTCTGAGAGTATTTCAGACCCATCGATGGTAGGAACTCTCCAAAACCAACGGTCTTGAAAACGCATGCTTTGCAGATGGGTCTGGCGCTGCTGTTTGCCGGACAGCCGCTTGTTGCACAGACTCCCTTGTCTCTGGAAGAAGCGGTTTTCTCTGGATTGAAAAATAATCGTGGCTTGAGAATTCAGCGTCTGGAAGTCGACATCGCTGGCGCGTTTACAGAGATTGAACGCGGTGACTTCGACTTGGAGTTGTTTGGTGGAATGAATTACTCTGAGGAAGAAGCAAGTGAGACCGATCGTGCGACGCGTGAACAGTTTTCGGTATCGGGAAATGATTGGCGTGCAGAAGTGGGTGTGCGGAGGGATTTTTCGACAGGCACGAGTGTGGAAGTAGGGGTGCGGGCAGACCGGAGCGTGTCTGATCGGGCACCCGAGCAGCAATCCGTCCGCTGGGGCTTATCTGTCCGCCAGAATCTTCTCAGAGGTTTCGGACCAGGAACGAATCTGGCGCAGTTGCGTCAGGCTGAGTTCGCAGAGGCGGCGAGTATTTTTGAACTCCAGGGTTTTGCAGAGGCGCTCATTGCAGATATCGAGATAGGGTATTGGCGCTGGTATGCTGCAATCGAGGCACTCAAGGTTTTTGAAGTAGGTGTGCAAGTAGCAGAGGAGCAATTGGAGTCTGTGCTTTATCAAATAGAGGTTGGGAATTTGCCTGGGAACGAAGCAGCAGCGGCTCGTGCAGAATTGGCCTCACGCAGGCAGGGTTTAATTGATGCGCGCAGCGATGTGAAGCAACGTGCTTATGCCCTAAGCCAATCGATGGATGCAGTTGTGGATCCAGAGTTGGCGTTGGATCGAGCACCCAGTAGCCAAGCTTCAGCTGCCGAAGGATTTTCATCGGATCCTAGCGATCGCATTGCACTCGCACTTCAACAGCGCCCGGAGATCGGCGAGGCCCAGTTGCAGCTTCAATCCGATCGGCTCCGACTTGTTGTAACGAAGAATGGACGCTTACCGCAGCTCGACTTTTTTATCGATCTCGGGAGCACTGGATACTCTGACACCCTCCTCGAGGCGTATCGTAACTCTGATGGCCCGAGCTACGACTTTACTGTAGGCCTGACTTTTTCCAGAGCATGGGGCAATCGCCAGGCGCGCGGTCGCGATAGAGCAGCTCGTGCTACTGTAGGCCAGTCCGAAGAAGCGCTAGAGAATCTCCGCAACCTAGTGCGCCTCGATGTCCTCCTCGCGGTCAACGAAGTGGAGCGAACACTTGAGCTGATTGATGCAACGGGAGAAACACGCCTCTTCCGCGAGCAGACGTTGGCCGCCGAGCAGGGACGCTTTGAGGTGGGGACTTCCACCAGTTTTGACGTCTCCCGGGCCCAGCGCGATCTCATCGCAAGTCAGCTCGCTGAGATCAATGCGCTCGTCGAACACCAAATTGCCCGCGTGGCATTGCTACGCAGTGAGGGCATGCTCCTGCAGATGCGCGGCCTGAATGTCCGGGATTAGTTTTTCCAACAGATCGGGTGCAATTTCGAAGAGTGTCAGCATTTGAATTGGCGCATAGCAATTCAACTACCCTTTATGCGGCGGCGAATCGCCACCCTCAATAATTGGAGGGCCACGCTTTGACGTGAGGCTTAGAAGGCGCAGAACAGCGTGGAATGTGAAAATCGAGACGTACGCCTTTCTCCAGAAAAGACTTCCGCGGATTTCCGCGGCGAAGAAGTAGGCCGCAGGAGTGTGCATGGATACCTAGGCTGGGTTTTTGTCTTTTGAGGATCCGCTAATACACGCGAATAGACGCGAATATTTTGCATTGGGACCGTGGGTGTTTAGCCGCGATCTATTGCATAATTCGGGTTAGACCCAGATGCCACGCGTAGCGTGATGGTGATAGGCACTGCTTGGCCGGAGTTTTGACCCACCCCGTGGCAATTGCTTTCGTGATCACTCTACAAAGCTGACGATTGCAGAGAATATCGCCACTTACGCCAATATCTGGATCTATCCAAATCAATCAGAGGCATGGCGGATTGTGCCGACTTCAAAACTGATGGCTTGGTTTTTGTTGATGATCCTGAGTTTTGTTTTGGTCTCTATAGTGCAGCGTCCAACGTCGAACCAGAGTCAGGCACGCAATAGGCATTGAATGTATCTCGATTCCTTCGAAGCGAATTTCGAGAGGCTACCGGCGGCTAAACCGCCAAAGAATAGAACGATCTCCTCCCTATGCCGCTGGCTTGGAGTCGATGCGTTTTACGGTAGGCTTCGCGCGGTCGTTGACGACAGAGCCGTCGATGATGACTTCGCGGATGTCTTCGTCCTCAGGGATATCATACATGATGTCGAGCATGATATTTTCCATGATAGAGCGCAGGGCACGGGCACCGGTTTTGAGCTCGAGTGCCTTTTCGGCAATCGCTGAGATAGCGTCTTTCGTGAATTCTAGATGCACATCATCTAGGGCAAACAGCTTACGATACTGTTTCACTAGAGAGTTACTGGTATCCGTCAAAATGTGCTCAAGGTCTTCTTTGTCCATTTCGTTAAGGACGGAGACCATGGGCAGGCGGCCGATAAATTCTGGGATGAGACCAAAATTGACGAGGTCCTCGGGCTGAACGTGCTCGAGTAGGTAATCGTCAGCTTGGATGTCTATGTCGTCCTTGTCCTCACCTTTGAACCCAAGAACTTTGAGTCCAATCCGATCTCGAATGATCTTTTCGAGTCCGACGAATGCCCCGCCTACAATAAAGAGAATGTTGCTGGTGCTGACCTGGATATATTCCTGGTTCGGATGTTTACGCCCACCTTGTGGGGGTACGTTGCAGGTCGTGCCTTCTAAGATTTTGAGGAGTGCCTGCTGAACCCCCTCTCCTGATACGTCGCGTGTGATGGAGACGTTGTCAGTTTTTCGCCCGATTTTGTCGATCTCGTCGACGTAGATGATACCGACCTCAGCCTTGCGCGTGTCGTAATCTGCCGATTGTAGGAGGCGTAGGACGATGTTCTCCACGTCTTCGCCGACGTAACCGGCTTCAGTTAGCGTGGTGGCATCGGCGATGGCAAAGGGGACATCGAGCATTTTGGCCAGGGTGCGCGCGAGCAAGGTTTTGCCCGAGCCGGTGGGGCCGATGAGTAAAATGTTGCTCTTCTCGATGGAGACTTTCGCCAGCTCGTCGGAAAGGTCTTCAACCTTGTTGTCTGAGCTTTCGGCAGTGAGTGTAGAAAGGCGTTTGTAGTGGTTATACACTGCTACAGACAGGACTTTCTTGGCATCATGTTGACCAATGATGTGCTGGTCGAGGCGCCCCTTGATCTCTGAGGGGCGAATCAGGTTGAAGGCGTTTCGCTCGTTTGTATGGGGGTCCTCCTGAATCTCGCGATCAATGATGGTCTTGCAGACACTCACACAGGAATCGCAGATGTGTACTCCGGCGGGACCAGCGATCATTTTCTTCACTTCATTCTGCGATTTGCCGCAGAAGGAACAGAAGGTCATGCGAGACGATTTGGCCATATGAACTTATGAGTAACGGCCTATTCGGCCTTATTTTTTTCAAACACCTGATCTACGAGGCCGTAGTTTTTGGCCTCTTCGGCGGTCATGTAAAAATCGCGGTCTGAGTCTTTGGCGATCTGCTCGAGTGATTGCCCAGAGCGCTCAGCGAGGACTTGATTGATGGTTTCCCGCCAGCGAAGAATTTCTTTGGCCGCAATGGAGATATCCGAGGTTTGGCCGCCCGCACCACCCGAAGGCTGGTGAATCATGATGCGGCTATTTGGAAGCGCGTAACGCTTACCTTTGGTGCCAGCAGCAAGGAGAACGGTACCCATACTCGCTGCCAATCCGACGCAGTAAGTGACTACTTCGCAGCTGAGCATATTCAGTGTATCAAAGATGGCCATGCCGTCCGTAACGCTACCGCCCGGGCTATTGATGTAGAGATTTATCTCTTTTTTGGGATCCTCCATCTGAAGGAAGAGCAGCTGCGCGATGATGGAATTGGCGACATAGTCGTCGATGGGCGAACCAATGAAGATGATGCGGTCCTTGAGGAGACGGCTATAAATATCCCAGGCGCGCTCTTGGCGACCATCGCGTTCGTAGACGTAGGGAAGAGGCAGATAAGCACCCATAAGAAAATTTGCTAATAGAATTATGCTTCAGAGGAAGCGGGCTCGGCGATCGCATCTGTCGTCGCAACTTCGGTAACCTTAGCCTCATTGGTCAAGAATTCAAGGACCTTGTTAAAGAGGGCGGCTTGTTGAAGGTTGTTGAGACGTTCTCTGTCCTTCTGGAGCTCTTTTACAAGCTGATCGGGAGCTATCTGGCGTGACATGGCTTCTTGATAGATGATTGAGCTCATATCTTGCTGCTCCAGGGTGATGCTCTCCTTATCAGCAATTTCTGAGAGAAGGATCTGGAGTTTGACGCGATTTTCTGCAGCTCCGCCAGCTTGTTTGATAATGTCTTCTTCGCGTTCACGGAGCTGGTCTTCAGGCACCCCGCGCTGCATTTGCTGCTGCATGAACTCGATCAACATATTGTTACGCTCTTGATCGATGATCGATTGTGGGAGCTCGAAGGTGTGGTTTCCAATAAGAAAGTCTTGGATCTGGCCGCGAATGCTTTGGATATTCTGCTGTTCTTTTTGCTGACTGACTTGCTGGTTGATGCGCTCGCGGAGTTGTTCCTCAGATTCTACTTCGAGCGATTTTAAAAATTCTTCAGTAAACTCTGGGAGTGTCTTTTCGCGGACCTCCATAATTTCAACGGCATAGGACGCTTCCTTTCCTTTAAGAGCATCGTCTTCGAAGTCGTCTGGGAAGGTGTAAGGGATATCCTTTTTATCTTCTTTGGCCATCCCAATAATACCTGTCACGATGGCCGGGACGCCCGGTGCATGTTCATTTCCGGCTTCCTCCCAAGTAGAGGCCTGCTCGGAATACATGGCGTTTTCGGTGATTTCGGAAATCTTTTGACCGTCGATGGTTCCCGTATACGAGAGGCGCACGTAATCGCCTTTTTCTGCGGCGCGTTCGACAGGGTTATACTCGGCGCGCTGATTGAGTATATTTTGCAGAGCATCTTCGACTTCAGCGTCAGTAGCGTCGGTATCTGTCGATGTGGTTTCGATGCCCTTGTAGTCGACGAGATCGATTT
Source organism: Opitutales bacterium (assembly GCA_013215165.1). Taxonomy (NCBI): domain Bacteria; kingdom Pseudomonadati; phylum Verrucomicrobiota; class Opitutia; order Opitutales; species Opitutales bacterium. The sequence goes on from JABSRG010000054.1 coordinate 26,712, forward strand.
CGGGATAGACATCGATGGTGAATGAGCATTCGAGCTCTTCTCCAGCTTTGATATCCTTGACATCACTGGCCTCAACGACGCCAGCAATATGAAATTTATGTTCTGTAGTGCCCGCGCTGTAAGCTTTGCGTTGGAGGGCACCTGAAAGATCTTCAGCTATATCCTTTTTAAAGCGAGTTTTGACAATATTAGCTGGTGCTTTGCCGGGGCGGAATCCGGGGATTTTCGCCTTTTGAGCGTAGTTGGATACGAGCGTATTGTATTCTGCAGTGGTCTCCTCCGCACTGAGAGTGACGGTGAGCTTTTTACGCGTGTCCGATAGGCTTTCGATAGATGTGTTCACAAAGATAAGATCGTTTTGTGGGATAAAAAACGACCAGACTATCTAGCTTTGAGAGCCGGGGTCAAAGCTATTTGGCCTTTTGAGGTTTCGTGGAGGATTGCTAGACAGCCAGGCTCTCGCATAGCTTAAACTGATAACCATTCAAGTTCGATGTGCAGGG
>JABSRG010000055.1 GCA_013215165.1 Opitutales bacterium
TTTCAGACTTGTGAACGCTTGTACACTATAAAATGCGATTATTCGAAATTTTTCTCCCCGCACTTCTGGTCATACCCGCAGCCGTTACCTGATGTTCTTGCATAGCCTCCAAAAGCGCAGCCTGCGTCTTCGGTGGAGTCCGATTGATTTCATCGGCTAACAAAATGTTGGCGAAGACCGGACCTTTGACAAAAACCATTTTCCTACCTTCATCCGTATCATGCAGGATCTCAGTACCTGTGATGTCGGTGGGCATCAAATCTGGAGTGAACTGGATCCGGCTGAAATCTAGATGAAAAACATCTGCTAGCGACTTTACTAAAAGCGTCTTGGCCAGACCGGGCGCACCCGTAAGCAGGCAGTGTCCGCCAGCAAACAATGCTAGGAGCATCTGCTCAATGACAGCATTTTGTCCGATCACTTTTTTACTCAACTCGCTGCGAATGCGTTGATGAGCTGTGGCTAATTCTTCGATGAGAGCCACTTCTTCGGCAGTCTCAGGTATTATTGGGGAATCACTCATTACCTTTAAGAAAGATTAGTTTCAACACACTCAATGCGTCATGACATAAAAGAGGATATTCAGGCCCATGGGGTAAGCACGTTTTTGAGAAAACTCTTCAAAATACCAACGACTGTCCCCTTCGCGTTCCCAGCCATCGCCGAGGTCTGTATTTTGGCAGATCAACATCATGAGTCGACCACGATCATCACTCACCCCCCAATAGCGCGGGACATTCCTTGGGCTACCTTCCCACGTTATCCCCTGGTCTCGTCCCTCTAAAGCACGTTCAATTGAGGGGACCTGAGGTTTCTCGCGAATATTAAACACGATATTGAAAATAGGATGGCTCAAGCTGAGCTCCTCGGGCTCGCGGCCCGGTAATAGGCGCTTCAGCTGACGACGTATGTTCTCCCAGGTGTCGTCTCCCCAAAAGTCATCAACCATGATGAAACCACCCCGATTCAAATAGTCACGTAATACAGCAATCTCATCATTTTCCAAATACCAATCCTGGCCACGGTCGCGCGGATCGATCATGTAAATAAACGGATACTCTAAGATTCTTCGGTCACTGGCCTCTAAAACCACAGGATCGGGATTCACCTGCAGTGAGGTCATCTCATGCATGCGGAATAAAAAGTTTAAATCGCTATCGGGATAATCCGTGCGCCAGTTTCCGTGATGACGAGTCCTCAACCGGACAAAGACGAATGCTTCATCTAGGAACGCTGGATCTATCTCCCAATTATTTCGACCGGTTTGGGAACTCTGTTGAATGGCAACCTGGGTCTCGATGCCAGAAAGGCAGCATGCAACGCATAACAAAAAACTGGTTAATCTATTCACCATTTAACTCCAGGAGAAGATAGAGAGCTTTCTTATAGCGCGGCACGCGCTCAAGGGCGGCGAGTAAAAATTCACGTGCAGATTCTACATCATCGTCTTTGATCAAATTCGCCATACGGAAGTATATTTCTGGAACGTCTTCTGGGTCCAATTGCAGAGCAATAGAATAAGCCTTCATAGCCTCAGGACTAGCTCCCGATGACTCAGCCGCACGCGCCAGATCTAGGTATACATCCAGAGCCATCGGATTCACAGCGATCAAGCGGTAGCAATTACGAAGCGTAAGATCCCAATCTTCGCGCATCAACCCCAGTTCAATCAGTCTGCGATAAGCCGAGCTTAGGTTACCACGATACTGCGTAGACAGCTCAAGCATCTCTATCTCTCGCTCTGCATCCCCGCGATTTCGGTAAATCTCGGCTAGCATATTGTAGGGATTCTTAGATTCCGCGTTTATCGGATATGCCTCAATCACAGTACTCAGAATGTCCTCTGCGCCCTCCATCTTGCCTCGCTCTGTCAGACTTTCAGCAGCCTCCATCATCACCCAGTAATTTGCAGGATGATCTTTGATCAACATCAATGGGTCCCCTCCTCCGGCGACACGCTCAATGTCCGTAATTGCACGAAATTCGATGCCATCCGCAAGCTCGCTTGCTTGCTCTCGAGCATAAGCCATCAAGTCATCCATGAGCTGCTCTTCAGTCCCAAACTCTCCAACCTCGACGAAAACCTCCACTGCATTACGCCCCGCGTAAATCTCATCCATCCACGCGCGTATTCCAGGCAGGCCGAATCGATCTATGGCAAACTCCACAACTAAGGAAGAAAAGTAATATGCGAAGTCGACATCGGTGCTGAACACAAAATTGAGCTCATCGAGTAATGGAATCGGGCCCTCAAGAATCTTCCGAGCATGAGCTGCGTTCATCCGTCGCCCCCAGCTCGGATTAAATTGTTGCTCTCCCCAAACCGAGATGCCCTCAGAAAGCCATTTAGGCATTCGATTACGCGTGGCGGTAAGTGTCGCCGTGTGGAGAAACTCATGCACGAGCACCGCCTCCCAGTTCACGTCACCCAGACCCGAATCAGGGCTGACCATCGTAATCAAACTGCCAAAGCAAACACCTAAATACGACTCTCCCAAAGGCACTCCAAAAGTCCTCACCTCAAAATCGCTTAACTCAGGAAAGATCTCGATCACGACGTGCTCCGGAAGATCCACCCGATAGTCTTCGGCGACAATGGTCTCAAGTAGCTCCAATATTTCGAAGATGCGATTCCCATACGTAGCCATCTCCTCACGAGCCATGCGCAATACAAAGCGTCCCCGCTTGCGCGTAATGAAATCGGTGAGTTTATTCTGCAGCTCAGCGAGGTTAAACGCTGGCACATGATAAGGATCTTGATCGCGTATCGCATACAATGTGCGCCAGCCTTCTATCTCTTCCCCCGTTCGGAGCTGAGCCAGAGCGAGCTCAAATAAAGCCTCCTCACTGCGGCGTCCACCGGCAGTTGCGTCCCAAAGATAGGGAATAGCCTCCTCAAACAGATAGCGTCGGGAAAGTAACATTCCCGTTGTATAGTCAAATGCTGAGCCCACGGGAACACGCGCTGCCACATCTTCCTCAATGGCATCACGCGCTGCGAAATCACCTTCGAGATTATATATCACACCTATGATAGCCAGCGCCTCGCCGCTCGACGGGTTTATAGCGAGGACATCTTTGACAGCCGCTTCAGCACCCACGTAGTCACTGCGAATCAACGCATCAATGCCTCTAAAAATCAGAGCCGGAACATGCCGCGGGTTTTTCTCTAAGACCTCATCCAGCAGTCTATGGGTAACCTCTGGCTGCGACCTGCTCATCGCTACCGCTAAACCAAATTTGAGATCTGGATCGGCGGGATTATGACGTAAGCCCCGTCTGAAATTCTGGCCCGCCAGTTTGTGATCTCCTTTACGCAGAGCCAGAGAGCCGGCCACAAGATGAGGCCATCGATTCAACGGATCAGCCTGCCGAGCAGGCGTCACCACATTATCAAGCACGTCCCGCGCATCCCAGCCCGCGCGCAACATCAATTCAGCTGCTGCCATTTTTGTTTCCGTGCGACGCAGGTGCGCTCCACTCCGCGTTTCTTCACGTACCAGGTTGATGACCACCTGCTTCTCGGCCTCCATGGCATGGACCTCAAAAACCTGATAACACATCCAAAGAATTGCCGCGTCATTCGCATCGGACTGAGCCAACCGTGCCACGGCTGCCTTTTTTGCCTCGTCATAGCGTCCGAGTTCAAGCAGCGCGCGCATCTCATACACGACATACTCCGAAGGACTGCTCCGACGTTCAGAAGCTCCATCCACACGGTCTAGGCAGACTTCATATTCTCCAGCAAGGAACGTGTCTTCAAGACTCCTTGACTGCGCAGCCAAACTGGCCACACCGAAGAACCCTATCAGAGCCGTAAAAACGGACCGTCCACAGCTCATTGCACAGCCTCCTTCTGACGCTCTCTCGTAAGAAAGTCATCGATCGAGCGTTGCACCCGCGCCAGATCCAGAAGTGTCAATTCAAGCTCCCGTGTGTAGCGCCAGGGCGGCAAGTTTGCTTTGATCTCACGTAACTCATACACCTTGCGCTCATAAAAATCTCGATCATCGCGCAAGCCCTTTGGGATCAAGAGTTCCATCGAATCGTATACCCATTTTAACTGACGAGCACGTAACCCATCGGGCACCCCGCCTGGCGCTACCTGAGCGTTCAATCCGTCAAACATGACAGCCTGTGAACCTCGACCGTCCCCGTTGTCATCAATGATGGCGTTTTCGGTCACCACCTCATTTTGCTCGTCATAATAGGCCTCGGTTTTTCGTGAAGCATAGAGAAATGACTCCAACAGAGAGATCGATTCGTCTTTATCCAAATCCGCTGACTCCTCTGCAATCGCGGTCGAGAAAAACTCACCAAATCTGGCGAAATCGGCCTGACGCTCACTGCGCGTAGCTGCGATTAATACACGATCATTCCCGAGGCAGTGGGTGACAAAGGGACCGCTGGCCGAGCTCAGCATGATCAACACGATGGGACGCGAGAACGAATCGAGCATATCTCCCAAACGCTGAGAACTGATATCAGGCCCCTGAAGATTGAACTTGGCGAAACGTCCATCAAAAGCTCCGTGCCCAATCCAAAGCATCCACATTGGCCGGTCCCCAACCCGGGGCTGTTCACGCAACCAATCATCGATCTCAGCGAATGTAGCACCCGCGCCAAACCCGTCTAAGACCGTGGTCTGAAAACCACCCGTGTGACCGGCATCCTCAAAGCGAACGATCCACTCAGCAAAGTATTGGTCAAACACTTCGCCACCGGATACCCCTTGAACAATCAATAAGTCACGATCGTATGGGCTCGATTGGCCCGAAACACTTGGTGTGATACCCACTGCCCAGAACCATACCAAAGAAAATACTGCCAAGGCTCTCATGATAAACCATGCCGCCTCCTCACGGCTATCTCCACGCACCATAGAGCGATTGCAGAGATGAGAATCCATGGTGTCTGCCACAGCGGATTACTCCACGACTCTAGATCCTCCCTATTATTGGCAAGAAACAGACCAGACAAACCCACAGCTTCGTCTTCAGTCAAAATGCGCCCTCCGGTCACACGAGCCAGCTCCTGCAGCCGCTCCACATTTGGCATAATCTGGCGCATTTCTTCAGCAGCAGGCTGGTAAGCAAAGCCACTTTCTACCGAGATCGCATCAAACCCATCTCCGAGCTGGACACCCTCAAATTTAACACGATAGAAACCGGCTTCAGTGGGCTCGATCTGCCCCATATATCTACCTAGCACCGTCGGATCCGCGTCAAAAGTCTCGGTGATCACCGAACCCTCTGGATATTGTATATCTACATCGAGTGAGATCGCATCAATCGCGATGAAGTCGGGATCCAAGACACTCAACACCCACTCGGGACGCGCCACGCCATCATCACCCACAGGTGACTCCAAAACGGCTCGTTGGCGAACATCCGCCACCTGCCACCGAAAAAATTGCCGCCATGCTCGGCCCATATCAATCGTCGCCTCATTTGTCCCCATCATGCCCCATCGCCACACATCACCCACCATAAGCGCAGTAGCCTTGCCTCTTCCAAAGCGTTGATATGCTAAAGCTGGCCAACGCAAGCCCTCGCGGTCGACGACCTCAGCTAACACACGAGCACCGGGTTTGACGCCCTCCACCGCATTGAGCACCTCAAATGCAGGCATATCAGCTAAGCGCTGTTTTTCGAGTTCTTCAGTAAAGCGCAAGCGCATCCAAGGCTCGCGCCAGCCTTCATCACTCAGGGTCCATCGGAAAGGACCACGCCCATACTGAAATCTCGAACTGCCCAACCTCACAGGGAGCACCTCAGCCAATGGAGTAGCATGAAACCCGCCGCGCTGAAACGACCCCTCCCCACCCATCATCACCAAAGCACCTCCGCGCTCAGCAACGAAATCATGGATAAGATCCAACTGTTCTTGAGTGAAAAATCCCGCACTTATGTCGTCGAGAACCAGCACATGGAAATCGAATAGGTCCTCGGCCGAAGAGGGAAATCCATTTCTAAGGATCGGGTTTGGGGGACGGTCTAATTGGATAAAAACGTGGCGTCCGGCATCCTGACCCGCATCCAGATCACCAGGCATGTTCGGAGCGAGTCCCCCCGTAGTTCTAGAACCTCCGAGCCCCTGCCATGACATGCTACGAACCGGTTCGGCTACACGAATCAAACTGGAAAGCTCAATTTCCGAATCCTCCATGAGCGCTCGACGGACAAATTTATGCTCCCAGCTTGCTCGCCCACCCACATAAAGCACCCGAAAAGGTCCCCCGCGCGGCTCAATGGTTAGACCGCGAAAATTATTGGCAAAAGTGACTTCCTCAGACCGTTTCCTGGGATCTACGATACCCACCTCAACTTCCAGAAATTTTGGATCTGACTCGAGCTCACCGAGGCGAAAGACTGGGCTGAAGGTCATCACCCCGCTTTCCGGAAGATATTCCTCATAGGCCCATTCCTTACCAGCCTCATCAGTGGCGCGCAAAAAGACAGCCTCTCCGTCCAGACCAGATGCCTGGAGCACCACAGACAGGTTGATGGGAACATCGCCAAATAAATCGCGCTCTGTTTTTAAAGACAGAATCGAAACATCAACAGGCTCGACCCGATCGGCCTCCCAAAGTACTGGAAATACGGGAGGAAGGCGCTCCGAGATCCCACCTTCTATCGGCCAATCTGTTGCATTTCCGTCAGAGAATAACAAAATCGCTGCAGTAGAAGATTCGCCATAGCGCTCTTGAAGCTGCGAAAGACCATTGAACAAACGTGTCTCGGTGTCCTCAAAGTCGGTTGAAGTAGGATTCTCTTGGAACTTCAAAGACTCCCCAACCGTAAAATGAGAGTAGTCAAAATCATCGACGCCCAGTCGCTGCCGCTGCTCCAGCTCATTAAGAATCCGAGTCGACATCTCGGCCAAGGTCTGGCCATCTGGCCCATTTTTCAGCTGCATACTTTCGCTGCTATCAAGGAGCTGAATTACGGATAACTTGCCAGGCACTGCACGCTGATACCGCATCGACGGTTCCATCAAGCAAAACAACAACAGACTGATCGCAGAAAACTTACATAACAAAGCGACAAAGCGAGCCAACGGATTGAGCAAAGTCGCTTTGCGGTATCCCCATAAAAGAATCAAGAGTGCTGCTACAAACAGCACCGGAAGCAGCCAGACCCAATTGGGCTCAGCAAAGAAAAATTCGCCCTCAGTGTCCATCTATTCTCTGCCCAGCCTTTCGAAATAGGCTTTTACTCGATCCCCATAGGCCTCGGGAATAGGATTCTCCACAGCAGGCGCCAACAACGCACTTCCTCCCTCGATCTCGCGGATTCTTCCGTCGAGCTGATATCTTACTTCGCGTAACGGTGAAAAAACCAATTGGCGCAACAAGTCCCACTGGGGCATCGTGTCATCTCTCGACGCCTCCGCAAAGAGTGTTTCCATAACCTCACGCGCCTCGCGAACTTGACTCCGCGAACGCTCATCGTTGATCAACTCCTCCACAATACGCAAACGCTCGCCCCAGTCATCAGAATTACTAAATCTGCCAGAGCCGACACCCACCCCAGAACTCATGTCTTGGTTGAATGCTTCGGAAGCAGCAGAGCTAGCATGATCGCTGGTTTCTGATGCCTCTCCTGCCAAGCCTTCTCGGAGTTCCTCAGATAATTGATCTAGCTCGGATCGTGCAAGCTCCAGGCTGCTCAGCTCTTCTCCCAAAGCTGAGGCTACTGCTTTGTCTAAACTTTCCTTGAGAGCAGCCATAGATTCGCGCGCTTCCATCTCGAAAAAACTTCCTGAGCCAAATTGCCCACGCTCCAGAGCTTCAGAGGCGTCCTCTAACGATGCTGCGATCGGCATGCGCATGGAACGCACCAACATAGCGTCAATATGCCGGGCCAGCACAGGATTGCTCCGCACTGCGTCGAGAGCTAAAGCATCCATTTTGCTCATGAGAGCATCAATACGTCTCGCCTGATCCACAAGGTCATGGACCAACTCCAGTTCAAAGCCTTGCAAATTACTTCCAATCTCCGATTCACCATCAGCGATCTTCCTGCCGATCTCTTGCTGTCTACGCATCAGGCGATCCATCTCTTCGCGCGCGCCCACTAGGCTTTGAGTCAAAGCTTCGGCAGCGACATCGCTCATTTCTGACTCTAGACGCTCGACCTCACTCGACGCGGATTCACCTGCCTTTTGCGCCGTCTCCAGATCACCCTGCTCCAATGCCTCTGCAGCGACGCGCATCGAAGATTCCATCGCATTGAGCGCATCTTGCGCAGACGTTGATGCGTCAGAGCTGTGCCCACTTTCAGGTCCATCCGAAGTTCCTGCCAAATTTTCGCTGACCTCACCTGAAGCCGCTTCTTGTGCCGAATCCTGGGCTATTTGACCCGCTTCGTTTTTAAGGGTCCGTTGTTCATCAGCGAGACGTTTCAACTCTTCGCGCAAGCGGTCACGTTCACTCTCGTTTGCGGCATTTGCGAGATTCTCTGTAAAACGCTGTAACCCCTGATTGATCTGTTGTTGCCGCCTCGCAAGCTCCCGAAGTCGGTTTAAAAACGCTAGGGTCTCGCGCTCGGCTTCGCTAAGCTCCATCTCTGCCAGAGTCTCGTTAGCATAGGTATCGTCGGAAGGAGTCAGGTCCAAATCAAGTTCACCGGCTCCAGCGTCTGCCAGTGTCCTCTCAGGTGCGTCTTCACCCGGCTGCCCTTCCGTTAGGAGAACGCTGTCAGGCGCGATTTTCAAAAGAGCGCGCAACGCCTCTCCAGCTCGATCATGCGCTTGTTCGACCACATCTTTTATCGAACCGTTATCAGACTCCGCAACACTGAGTGCATGCGTTACAACCTCAGACGTAGCGACCATAGCCTCATTCGCCAAACTGAGAATCTCTTGCCTCTCGAAGTCTCGCACACGCGCAGAAATTCTCTCTAACTCTGACATATTATTGTCCTGTGATGTGGAGATGCTGCTCAAGTCTTCAAACAAAGCACCTTTATCTCGCGAAGAATAGGGCACCTCATTTCGTATTTGCCATAGCGCATCCTTAATCTGTTGTTGAACCTCAATAAGGGGGTCGGCCTGATACCGGCTGCCACCACCAATGAATCTAAAATAGCTAAGATCAAGAGAACGAACGAGCGCGTAATTCATAGGAGTCGTATGCGTCCGTGGTTCTCCACGAGGCCCCACATCCTCAGCCCACAAATACCATGAGATCATGTCTCCAGGCGTGACGCCTTCCTTCTCTAAATCAACCAAGGTCGTAAGACTCATACGGCGCTCACCCTCGACATTTGGAGTAGCTTTCAAGGTCACCGGCTCTTGGGCACCAACGCGATAAGTCAGGCCGTGGTCCACCACACCCCGAGCGTAATCAATCTCCGCTTCGATAAATAGCTCCTGCAGCGGACTTACTTCAATATCACGAGCCGGATAGGTGAGAGTCAGCACCGGTCGGACCTCTGGGATGACCTCCAAAGTAAACCGACGCGACCGATCTTCACGCCCCACTTTGTCTAGCAGATAGACTTCAAAACGATCAGTATCTCGCGTCCAAAAACCGCCACGATACAAAAGGGGGTCCTCATCAGAAACTTCCAACTCCATGTTATTTGTAGCAGGAAAGTCACGCGCCAGAAGAGCCACGCGCGCCATTGGCTTGTTGACGCGGATTTCAAAATCGAAGCTCGCACCTTCATGGGCCCGTATCCGTCGTGGCTGAACCATCCGGCGGTCCCGATGCTTAAACCGGTGCGGATAGTCAACTGTTACAACAAGCTCCTCCACACCTGGCATTTCATAGACCTGATACTCGAATATCTGTCCACCTCCATTGCTGAACCTGATCTGATAAAAACCCGAACGATCGATTCGGTGGATGCGCTGAACAAAAAGATGCGGTTTGTTCACCTGTGTTTCCATTTGGACCTCAAACCATAGGCTATCTTCGCCCTCCAAATCCCAAGAAAGCTCGCCAGTATGTTCGTCTGCTACTGCGTCTCCATAGCGCAGCATAATCTGCTCGGGAATGGACTTAGGGCTGACCTCGGGTGTGAATGATAGTCGAACTACGATACTGCCTCCGCGTCGGACCAGCGTATCTCCCGGCAACACCGTATACTTCTCTTTCCAAAGAAAAGAACTGGGCCCTAAGTCTATCCGCTCAACGGCGGGCATTATAAATAAAGTGGATAGCAACAAAACCACCGCAATCGCCCCCAAACCCGCGCTGAGTTCAAGCACAGCGAGTTGTTGCTTGCTCTTTCGCGTGGCGAGATGACGCCGCTGCATCTCCTCGGTCGCCTGTTTCACCACCCGATCACGCAACACCGAGGACACACGGGACTGCTCACCCGCCACCGAATCAAGTGCAGTCAAAACCAGAGTCTTATCCGTTCCACGCTCGTCATGCACCCAGCCCTTGATGATCTCTCTACCCGAGAATTTTCTGATAGCGACGAGTCGCTTTACGGTCTGAAACAAGATTAAACCAATGGCACCATAAACCGCAAAATACCACCAATGACGAGCCGCTGCAGCCACACTCTCCAAGACTAGGGCGCAACCCAAGACAACCATAACCAGCGCAGCAATACCGCGCAGCCGCCAGACCCAAAGCTTCTCTCGCTCTGCCTTCCAGGTCTGGATCTGACTCTGAAACTTACTTTGACTCACGGCTGCAATTAGAAGGTTAGCACTGGGAACTACGCGGTCCGAGGCTTGAGATTTCTGCTCCAGATTACTTCAAGGACAAACAAGCCCAATACAATCCATAGAATAAGTTTCCAAAGCCTCTGGGTTTGTTCCGTCAATACCAGCACTTCAGCGACAGCTTCTTCAGAGATGGTAGTCTCTGCATCAGCTGCTTCTACTTCTGGAAACTGCCTTTCTGAAAGACCCACAGCAGCCAGAGCGGGTCCATCCAAGACCGCGGTCCGCGATTCCTGAGGATCGACGTTCACAGCAAACTCTCGCAAAACGCCACCCCGGTCACGCAAACGATACACCCCAGGTTCGTTCAGAATAAGATCCGATCCGGGCTCTGGGACCGTAGCTGAACCGTCTGGAGCAATAACAGAACGCCCCGCCAGACGTTGAGCTGAAATCACGTCTCCCACACGATACTGAAGATCAAGCGCTCGTTCAGAACGGAGTGATCCCAATTTGCCATGCAAGACTGCAACAAAACGAGGCGACAGCACCTAGTTACTATCACGACGGTCCCAACTCGAGTTCATAATAACGATCGACCCGGACCCGAGCGTAACGTCGATCCAAGCAGGTTCACCACTGGAATAACGCGCTATCACTCGATGGGACACTTCATCAAAAAAATCCCCTCCAATGCGCTGATAGCGGATGGTTCTCAAATCGGAGAAAGTTTGGTGTTCAGCTGAAACAAACGGAGCAAACAGTGGATCAGAAAAATCGATTTCTCCGTAGCGAACACCCGCGTTGTTTGTAACCGTTCTCAACTCAGTCTCAGAACCAACTAAAACACTGAGTAGTTCCTCCATAGCTTTGTCGCGCAGCATTAAGAAGACCGACAAGCCACGCTCAACACGCCGGGATAACACCGCCTGAACTGACTCAGAAAGTGGCGACGCCACAATAACCCAGTCCGCCATGATCAATGAAACCGGTACATCTGGATCATCCGGTAATAGATGCTGAAATTGCACGACATAATTCGGAGCATCCACCATCGCTTTCTCCAAATAAAACGCCGTGCGTTCGCTATCAATCGCCCCTTCATCACCCAGATAAACTACACTGATTATTTCCCACTGAGCATTTGCCACATAGGTCAAATCATCGAACCTCCTCGAGCCTCCCGGACTCACAGAAATCGCTCCAATCGACTCTGCGTCGAATTGCACAATCTGGCTCTCACGACCCTGCCAAAAAACTTTGGCAAACTGTTCCCCATCTGAACCCTTAAGCTGGATCGATTCGCCATCCATCACACCGTCTGAAGGACCCAGCACCCTCACCCACTGTTCCCCGAGACCCACCTCACGTCGAGCGGCTGTCTCAGGTACCCAATGCACACCAAAGTTTCCTCCAAGGTTTTGCCCCACCGCGATATGTTGTAGCCCTATTTTTTTTCAGACAGACTCCCTTCCCACCAATCTGAGAAATCACTCCCCTCCTGAAAGTCAGAAATCAGCACAATCTCCCGGGTCAGGGAAATCGGCTCCTCAGGCTGAGCGCGGATCCCCGTGTCCAGTGTGCCCTCCAAACTAGACAACAGCTCGACCGCTTCCGACACAGCCCGTCCAGTATAAGTCCCATGCCATGAGGGAGAAAGTGTGCTGAGCCCACCCAGCAAGTCATTCTTGCGCGATTCAAGATCGTTCTCGTTCCACACGGGACTGGGCGCGAATCCTACCCATTGCTCCAAACTGCGATCATAAACCGCCAGCGCGATATTATCGCCAAAGCGCATTTCGGAAATACGCCCCCTGACCGCCGCCAGAGCCTCTGCCCAGGCATCCCCACGCATACTGGCGCTGCGGTCTATCAGGATAATGGTCTGCCGCTGATCATTTCCGGGACCCAGCGGCGGCGGCAAACCCTTATTGAGAAAAGGCCGAGAAAACGCAAATGCCAGAGAAACAAGGATCAGGCATCGCAGAATGAAGAGCCAGAATTGCTCGATGCGACGCTTCTGCTTACGCGGAAGCTGCGTGGGCTCAAGAAATAGAGTCGCACTAAAAAAGCGGCGCGTCTTCGGACGGCTCCACATCAGGTGTAACCACAGCGGAATGAAAACCGCAAGGATACCGAGAAGATACCAGGGGGACAATAGACTCATTTATGCGGGGTAGCAGTAAATCGGATGTACCGGATAAACAATGTCTCGTTGATAGCAGTTCAAACAAATTAAGCATCCAGCCGAAGATCGCCGTATGAACGGAAAAAGTTCAGGCGGCTGATCAAAATGAAAAGGCTCGCGGACTTCCCCACAAGTTGCAGCCTGTGGCGCATGTTATCAATCAAACCCAAGAGCGAGGCAAAATGAATGTCTGAAAGCCAACATCTTGAGTATAAACGCGAGCTGGGTGACTCCCTTGAGAAAGAGGTGATTGCTTTTCTAAAGTTTCGCGATGGAGGTCAGATCCATATCGGAATCGACGACGCAGGGCCGCCTCTTCGAGCCAGTCGCACTACGCGAAGCAGTCATCAATGCCATCATCCACAACGATTACAGCTATGAAGGCGTCCCGAAATTTGAACTCTTTGCAGACCGCCTTGAAATCACTTCCACGTGTGGCATCCCCCAAGGTTTGAGCGAGGCAGAGTTTTTCGAAGGCTACTCCATGCCTAGGAATAAAGAGCTCATGCGCATATTTAGAGATCTAGACTTGGTCGAACAACTCGGCTCGGGTATGCCGCGGATTCTACACGCCTACCCTAAAACCAGCTTCCATTTCACCGACAATTTCATCCGTATGGTTATACCCGTATCGGGGAAAAGTTCGGGGGAAAGTTCGGGGAAAATAATTCAAGCAATCCAAGAAAATGGCCAAATCACGATACCAGAGCTGGCGCAAGCCATCGGGATATCCACGCGTGCAGTCGAAAAACAAATCGCAAGACTACGTGACAGCAGCCTCATCCGTCGCGTCGGCCACGCAAAAGGCGGCTACTGGGAAATCACTCCAGCTGAGACACGCGACTGAGCTGGGCCGCCACACGAGGCGGCTCAAAACACCCAAGCCCCGACGACCGCACACCCGATAACTAATGCCCACACCGGCAATTTCGCATATTTCAAGAGAGCGAAAGCCATTACAGTAAACGCCAGTCGACCGCTATCCGCCTCTATACCCTCAGCGATAATTGGACTACAGAATGCCGCAAACAAAAGGCCGACCACGACCGCATTCGTACCCTTGAGCCCAGAGCGAATCCAATCCATGCGACGCAAACGATCCCAATAGGGCAACAAGCCCAAAACCATTAGCCACGAAGGCACATAGACCATCACAAGAGCAAACAAACCACCCACACTCCCCCCTGGTCCCAAATTGATTACTGATCCTAGGAACGCCGTAAAAGTGAATAGTGGACCCGGCATAGCCTGAGTCGCACCATAGCCAGCAAGAAAGGTCTCTGCATCCACCCATCCTGCACCGACAGTATATCGTTCGAGCAGTGGCAGCACCACATGCCCCCCTCCGAAGACCATAGAGCCCGCACGATAAAAAGCATCCGCCACCGCAAACAAACTCCCAGGAAACAACGCGGCCAATACCACAAATGCCAAGAGCCCAGCGAAAAAAGCCACAAGCAACGCACGTCCAGGCAGTCTCTCAGCACTCAAGCCAACTGGCTCGGAAGCTGGCTCTGCCTTTTCATCAAAAAGAAAACATCCCACAGCAAACCCGCCCAGAATTACTCCGATCTGCATCAAAGGGTGCGCCACAACAACCAGCACTGCCGCCGCAGCGGCCGCGATCAATGCAGTCGAGCGATCGGGACATAGCTTAGTGTAAAGAGTCAGCAGCGCGTGGGCCACGACTACCACAGCCACCAACTTCAAACCAATGATCCAACCCGCTGCATCCAGGATACCCATCGAAGACATACCCAATCCAAAACCAATCATGAGCACCGCCGAAGGCAGCGTAAAACCAGCCCAGGCTAAGAAAGCTCCGAGCACCCCTGCCCGCCGATATCCGATGGCAAATCCAACCTGACTGCTCGTCGGGCCAGGTAAAAACTGACGCAGTGCCACTAGATCAGCATAACTCGCCTCATCGATCCACTTACGCTGCTTAATGAACGCGTCGTGGTAATAGCCCAGATGCGCCACCGGGCCACCAAACGCAATGCACCCAAGCCGCAGAAAAACTAGAAACACCTCAGTAGGTCGATTCATCCGGCCAACCTGAGATTATGATCCGGCTCGAGGTGCATGGATCGTCGCCCTTCACAAAACCCCAGCCAAAAAGTCCATAGCCGCTGGCTTCAGAGACTCATTAAACACGTCCACCGAGTCCGGCCTGGGTAGATCACCCACGAGCCCCCAATTCTCAACATGTTCCACCGTCTCTCCCGGCTGCACCATACCGAACACACCCAGTGTCTCGATCTCGATGAAATCGGGACAAAAATAAGTCTCAAAGACACAGCCCTCGTCTGGATAATCACCATTCCTGGTGGGCACTTGAGCCTTCAGAAATGTGCCACCTGGCTGCCAGTAGGCAGACCACGCCGGATAATCTCGGACGCCAAGCTTCTGAACCGATCGGTTGCCACACGTATCGACCCCGATGTGGGTCTGATGAAATTGCCACTGTGGCACGGAAAAATCCGTGTATGGCCAAAGCACGATCGCATTGTTTGGCAGCAGACTCCCCGCGCCATGGTCCCGCTTTTCGGGCAAGGGCAACGCAAGATACCCCCCCATCGACATGACCGACAAAGCCCAAGGCGCCATCTCGATGGGCCAAACTGAGCGATTGGTTAACTTGTGGAGAACGCGCACTGAGGTCGAATCGATAAAGCTGATCTCGATCTCCTTCAAAGTCTGATTCTTCGGATCAATTGGCTGAGTGATGCGGACACCCCCAGGTATGGCCTCATAAGCGATCGCTGCATTATCAAGCTCGGGTGTGCGAGTCAGCTCCTCTGGAGCCACCCAAAAACGGTGGCCGCCCCGCAGCATAAACTCCGACTCGCCAGAGCCTCCGATCTGATCGGCGTCATTGTAAAAAAGGTTGGGTCCATCCCTAAAACCGAATTCGATGATCCGCAGTCCAATGCTCGTTGGAACCGTCAGTCGAGCGGCATCGGTCGTGATTTGGACGGCGTCCCAACCGCCATAATCCACCTGAGAAAGCTTAGAGATTTCCATGAGACTTTTATTATTTGCGCTTGCGGGATTTGGGGCGTCGGTAGGTTTTTTTGGGTTTAGGACGCGGCTTTTCCTCTTCGTCCAGATCTTCGACGTAGCGCTTGTTTTTGCCCATGAGTTCGAACTCGACCGGACATCCTTGAAGGTCGAAAGTCTCTTGGAGCCCTTTTTCCAAATAGCGACGGTAGGTATCCTCAAGGCGCTCCTCCTGATTGCAGAACAAGCGAAATTTATAGGGTCGCCGTCCCACATGAACGGCATAGAAAATTTTGAAGCGTTTGGAGTGCGTGATCTTTGGCGCACGATGCTCCAGCAGCTCTTGGATACGGGCATTCAAACGACCCGTTGGGATATTCTTATCCAGCCGTTCATTAAGCTCCCGCGCTGTCCGCATGAGCTTTTCCACCGAGAAACCCGTCTTGGCAGACGTGAACAAAACAGGGGTCCCGGGCAGGAAAAAAAGCTGGTCAGGAACCGCTTCAGCGTAGGCTTTACGGAACTCCTGCTCACTGCGGTATTCGGGCATCGGGTCGTTCCGGAAGCGCTCAAATACCAGGTCCCATTTGTTCACCACGATGATCAGGGCCTTACCCCACTTCTGTGCCATGCCCGCCAGCTTTTGTTCTTGGCGCGTCACACCCTCCTCGGCGTCAATGACAAGGAATACGATATCCGAGCGCTTGATCGTCTCTTCTGTGCGCAATGCAGAGAAATACTCCACCGAGCTGTCTACCTTAGTTTTAGCACGGAGGCCAGCCGTATCGCACAACTTAAACTTCCAAACCTCGCCCGAGCGCGATTGAAAATCCAAGTCCAATTCGACCGCGTCGCGTGTGGTGCCCGGGATTTCGCTGACGATGACACGCTCTTCGCGCAACAGCGCATTGGTCATCGAAGATTTCCCGACATTGGGTCGACCGATCAGGCTGATGCGAATGCGATCTTCTTTGGCTTGAGCAGGCTCGGCTTCTCCGAGTTCATCAAAAATCACGCGCTTGATGGAATCGATCCCCAACTTGTGCTCGGCAGAAACAGTCAGCATTTCGCCAAAGCCCAGTGCACTAAATTCCGCAACGGCATTGTCACGCGTGGCAGGATCGTCGACCTTGTTGATCAGCAAAACCGGCTCGCGCTTTAGCTTACGAAAGGCTGCGGCCAAGTTC
The DNA here is from genome assembly GCA_013215165.1 of Opitutales bacterium. Lineage (NCBI taxonomy): Bacteria > Pseudomonadati > Verrucomicrobiota > Opitutia > Opitutales > Opitutales bacterium. Next base: position 17,005 of record JABSRG010000055.1, read on the forward strand.
TCATCTACCGGCGTAATGCCGTCTTTAGCATCGACCACAAAGAGAATAATTTCCGCCGCCTCGATGGCGAATTGAACCTGCTGCTCAGTCGCGGCATGAATAATTTCCGGCGTCGCATCCGGCTCCATGCCAATACCACCGGTGTCCAGCAGGGTGTAGCCATCCCGTGTTTCGTAGGTGATGACATCGCGGGTCACGCCCGGCATATCATGCACAATCGAGATGCGGCGACCGGCTAGGCTATTAAACAATCGGCTCTTCCCGACATTCGGACGACCCACCAGAGCTACTGAACGGTTTTTAATGGCCTGACTCACGCGGAGACTCCTTTCCCAATCTTCTCCAAATAGCCCTCGATACGATCCGCAGCCTCGATGAGCTGGTCATAAGATGTCGAATAGGCCGCCCGCACAAAGCCTTCACCTCCAGGTCCAAAAGCAGATCCCGGCACTACGGCGACGTCATCATCCAGCAAGCCCTTGGCAAAGTCCATCGAAGACAAACCCGTCGAGCGGATGTCTGGAAAGAGGTAAAACGCACCACCGGGAACGTGACAGTCGAGCCCCATCTCATTGAAGCGACGGGCCAAAAAATCACGCCGCTCACAGTAACGCTCCTTCATCTTGGCCACAGAATCATCCCCGTGCGCTAGCGCCTCGCGAGCGGCCTCCTGGCTGAGAATTGGAGCGCATAGCATGGCGTATTGATGGACCTTCATCATCGCCTCGATCCAGTCTTTAGGCCCACAAGCATACCCGATCCGGAAACCCGTCATAGCCCAAGCTTTCGAACACCCATGGAGAAAAAGCGTCCGCTCTTTCATACCCGGTAGATCAGCGATACTGTAATGAGGCTGATCATCGTAAGTCAGCTCAGCATAAATCTCGTCACTTAGGATAAGGAGGTCCTTTTCACGAGCGAAGGCTGCGATGTCCTCAAGCACCTTCTTAGGAAAGACTGCGCCCGTCGGATTCGTCGGAAAATTGAGCATCAACGCCTTGGTCCCCGGCTGCCAAGCAGCACGCAAATGATCGACATTGAGGGCAAACAGGTCGTCCTTTTTCGTCTGCACCGGAATGGCGACCCCATGAGCGAGTGCAATCGATGGGTTATAGCTCACGTAGCATGGTTCATGGTAAAGCACCTTATCGCCCGGATTGAGAATCGCGCGCAATGCAATATCGATCGCCTCGGAGACACCCACGGTTGTAATAATCTCTGTAGCTGGGTCATACCCCATACCGAAATTCTTTTCCACATAGCGGCTAATTTCGCGGCGAAAGCTGATTAGACCACGATTATCGGTGTAGCTCGTTCGTCCCTGTTCAAGGGCATAGATGGCAGCTTCGCGGATATGCCAAGGCGTCACAAAATCGGGCTCCCCCACGCCGAGTGAGATCGCTTCGGGCCTTTGTTGTACAACCGCAAAAAAGTCGCGAATGCCCGAGCGCGGCAGATCACGCACCGTATCAGCCAGGTAAGGAAAGGACATGCTCATGACTACGGGCTGACAGCAGGTTTATCCAACTCACCTTCTTTGCGAACGAGAATAAAGCCCTGCTCCTTGTAGGTACGCAGGAGAAAATGCGTCGCTGTCGAAAGCACACCTCCAATCGTTGAGAGACGCTCAGATACAAAAGATGCTATGCTATGCAAGTTGTCCCCTTTTGCGAAGATAAGCAGGTCATAGCCCCCTGACATGAGGTAACAGCTATCTACCTGCTCAAACTTACTGATCCGGTCAGCCAAACGGTCAAACCCCCCATCACGCTCGGGTGAGATTCGTACCTCGATGACGGCACGGACGCGGTTTGGCTCAGCTGACTCAGAATTCAAAATAGGCCGCCAGCCCAACAAAATGTGCTCGGCCTCCAATGCCGCCAACTCCGCCTCGACCGCCGCCTCGGAGAGGTCGAGTATGCGCGCCATCTGCGCGGTCGTGAGCCGTTCACCATCCAGAAGGAGTTTTAGGACCTTGTTCATGTTTTTTGCAGATAAAGCCGAGGAACATGCTAGGATCAGCCGCTCGAAGCAACTGTTAAGGTGGGTGGGCATCAGATACGGATGAGAGCGAGAGCGCGCGGCGCGCTGTAGGGTGATCGCGAGAGCGATTGCCGTGGGGCGGACGTAGACTCGGACCAGGCAACGGCTGTCACCGTCACCCTACAAAGTGTTCGCGTTTATTCGCGTCCATTAGCGGAACCAAAAATAGAGCCCGCCCAATACTTTATTCGTCAAACTGAACCCATGAAAATCATTGCCGTAAGCCTTGAACGCCAACATCCACTGATTTCGGAATTCAAATGCTCTCTTGCCACCCAATCACCCGTTGCCTCGGCATCATCTTATGTTGCTGGTTCCTGAGTGGTCCCCTACTGCCGCTTCAAATGGTGGCCTGGACCTGGATGATTGTAGATTATGCCGCTGAGAGCACGTGGACCCAAGCGATTGAGGAAACCTTCTCTGGGGAACGGCCGTGCGAGCTATGCTTGGCGATCCAAGCTGCTGAAGATCAAGGCCGCGAAGATGGTGACAATCAAATCGCAGCTGGCAGTGAGCTAAAGTTTTTTGCCCGTGAGAGGCATATAGTCGATCCACCCCAAGGGTGTGTTCTGTTCGATCCACCCCGGTCAACAGATAGCTGGGATTCGAGGAATTACCAGGTTCCCGAGCCTCCTCCACGAGGCCAAGCATAGCGCAGCGCCGAAGCCGGCGCATATCCATAAGGGCACAGCTCAAAGCAGTGCCGATCGATCACCCGTTACCGCAGAACTGCGGCTCCATCTTTAGACTACGCTATACTATGAAATTTTCTCTTGCTAAAACACTCGCTCTCACAACTGCCCTGTCAGCGGCATCGATCCACGCTGACCATGCCTCACTCCCCAACGACCACGCCCCCATTTCGATCATGGGCGACCACACCCACGCCGCCGGCGAATGGATGCTGAGCTACCGCTACATGTTTATGGATATGGATGGCATCCGCTCAGGAGACGACGCCATTTCCATTGAAGACGTGTTCAATCTGGACGGTGGCTACACCGTAAGCCCAACCAACATGGAAATGGACATGCACATGTTCGGTTTAATGTATGCACCGACCGACAGCCTCACGCTAATGGTGATGGCCCACTACATCGAGACCGAGATGGAGCATCAGCTTTTCCCCGGTGCTCCGATGATGCTCACCAATGTCGTGGGCGGCGATAGCTTCACTACAGAATCTTCTGGCTGGGGAGACCTGAGCCTTTCGGCGCTTTATGAATTCCATTCCACCGATCACAGCTCGGCCCACTTAGGCCTGGGCATCAGTATCCCAACCGGCTCAATTGATGAGGAAGACAATACGCCACGCCCTGGCATGCCTCCCTCCTTCCCGGTTCAGCAACTACCCGCACCGATGCAACTGGGCTCCGGCACGTTCGATCTTCTGCCCTCGATCACCTATGTCCACCGATTCGACATGTGGAAAATAGGCGGGCAGGCGCGCGGCGTGGTGCGCTTGGAGGACGAGAATGACAACGGCTACCGCCTCGGTCACATCTTCGAGGCAATCGGCTGGGCAGGTTATGACTTCAATGAATCCGTTGGACTCACCCTAGGCCTGAGCTTCAAAGACGCCGGTGAGCTCAAGGGGCTCCAGAATGGCGTGGGGCGAATGGGTCCTAACGGACGCTCGGTCACAACGGCATTTGGCGAAAACTACGGCGGCAGCCGCCTCGATGCCATTATCGGTCTCAATCTCTACGCCCGAGAAGGCGTGTTGGCGGACCACCGTCTCGCCATCGATGTGCGCCTTCCTATCGCACAAGACCTCAACGGCATCCAACTCGAAACAGATCTGGTCGCCACAGTAGGCTGGCAAAAAGCATGGTAAGAACGGGTAGATTCCAATTCGTTTTCAAAAAGCCTCGGCCTTCCGAGGCTTTTTCACGCGACATCACACATGGGTCTAACGCGAGCATTTTGCCCTGCCTCAAGATACAGGATGTTAGTACCAGGGTTTTTGCGAAGCTCCATACTCCAGCAGATTGTGCATCATTCACCACAGTTTATTGGGCAAATCGTGCCTAAATTTCTGCGAAATTCTGCGCTTTCCGCGGCTTAATCGATGCCTCGTGAAAGATCAGGAAACACCGGGTAAGAATGCCGCTTTCAAGTTGCATTTAGATTGAGATCAAATCCTAGTCCTTGCCGAGAAAACTGATCGACGCTCAACCCACACACAAACATGCCAGACACACCCACACCCCAAGGCCTCGGCACCCGCGCTTTGCATGCCGGTCAAGCACCCGACCCAACTACAAATTCGCGCGCGGTCCCTATTTATCAGACGACCTCTTACGTCTTCAACGACACTGAGCACGCGGCCAACTTGTTTGCACTCAAAGAATTGGGTAACATTTACACCCGCATTCAAAACCCGACCACTGACGTGCTGGAAACACGGATTGCAGCTCTCGAAGGTGGGGTTGCATCGCTCGCACACAGTTCCGGACAAGCAGCGATCACAAACGCTATTCTCAACATTTGCGAAGCGGGCGATCACATGATCTCTGTTTCCCAACTCTACGGCGGCACTTACAACCTCTTCCACTATACGCTTCCCAAGCTCGGCATTGAGGTATCGTTCGTCGACGCTGATGACCCCGAGGCTTTCAAACAAGCGCTCAAGCCCAATACAAAACTCATCTTCGGCGAAGGCTTGGGAAATCCGCGTCTGAATATTTTTCCATTCGAAGAGGTAGGAACCATCGCCAAAGAGGCCGACATCCCTCTTATTATAGATAACACGGCGCTCTCTCCTTACCTCAACCGCCCCCTAGAATGGGGAGCCAATGTCGTCGTCCACTCGACCACAAAATATATTGGCGGCCATGGTGTTGCCATTGGCGGCATCGTCACCGACGGGGGTAATTTCAATTGGGGTAATGGCAAATTCCCAGGCTTCACCGAGCCCGATCAGAGCTACCACGGTTTAGTTCATTGGGACGCCTTCCAAGCTTTCCCACCCGCAGGCGGCGCCAATGTGGCTTACATTCTTAAAATGCGCCTCCAGTATATGCGCGACACCGGTGCTTGCCCGGCACCGATGAATACCTGGCTCACCCTTCAAGGCGTCGAAACCCTTCATCTGCGTATGGAACGCATCTGCCACAACGCCCTCGAAGTCGCCAAATTCCTAGAGAGTCACGACCAGGTTGACTGGGTCAATTACCCCGGACTTCCTTCCAGCAACTACCATGCTGCAGCTAAGAAGTATTTATCTGGCGGCTTTGGTGGCCTCGTCGGATTCGGAGTCAAAGGCGGCATGGATGCAGGGAAACAGTTTATAGAGAAACTGAATCTCTTCAGCCATCTTGCCAACATCGGCGACGCCAAGTCCCTCGCCATCCACCCGGCATCGACTACCCACTCTCAACTGACCTCACAAGAGCAGCAAGACAGTGGTGTGACTGCGGACTATATCCGTCTCTCCCTCGGGATTGAAGACACTGCTGATCTGATTGCCGATCTCGAAGCAGCATTGGCTTAGAGGCGGGATCAATCTCCATTGCCTGTTTAGCATCTCTACCTAAACGAAGCGGCAATCGCTTTCGCGATCACGCATAATCACCTAATAGACTGGAGGACGGTGCTTCGTCGCCGCCGTAGGCGTGTTGGGAATTCTTCTCCGCAGATCTATCCGCAAAATTCTTTAACCCAAAGAAAGCGTCTCCAGCTTCTGCAGCCGTCTATCCAAATCCCTTGGATAGACTGTCAGGCCAGGTAGGTCTTCCAGGCATACCCAACGGTGCCCCAATTGATCTTCATCTAGATTTAGGGCAACCTTCTTGGTTTCGTCTACGATACGCGCTGCATAAAACAGCTCTACTTGGTGAAAGCCCGGATCGAGCTGACTGTGCGGTTCGCGATCCTGGATTACTTCGCGCTCGAATAGCAGTCGGCCCGGTTCGATCGTCAGGCCGCATTCTTCTTCGATTTCTCGAACCAACGCCTCAGCCAAAGTTTCGTTGTGTTCCACGCCGCCCCCAGGGGTCATATACCAGTAGCCGTCTTTTCCGCTGTGTTCGTTCAGTAAAATATGGCCGTCCCGGATCAACATGGCACGCACACTGAGTCTTATTGGAGAAGGCATCTTCATGATTGGAACAGTCGACACAAAAAAGGCGACACCGCAGCGTCGCCCTTGAATATTTGAGTAAGAAAAAACTCAGAGTGCCTCGGCGATCATTTCGCGCAGCGTTACCATGTCCTTGCCAAAGGCTCGAATACCCTCGCTCAATTTCTCGGTAGCCATCTGATCTTCGTTCATCATCCAGCGGAAGGTCCTCTCGTCCATGTCGATCTTTTCGATATCCGAAGCTTTCGCGTCCTCGACATTCAATTTAGCTGCGACCGGTCCATCCATCTTCGAGAGCTCATCGAGCAGCTTGGTATTGATCGTCAGTAAATCACATCCAGCCAATTCCAGGATTTCACCGCTGTTGCGGAAGCTCGCTCCCATCACCTCGGTATCATAACCAAACTTTTTGTAGTAGTTATAGATGGACTTTACACTGACAACACCCGGATCAGTTTCCGCAGTATAAGTCTCACCAGTAGCTGCCTTATACCAGTCGAGGATGCGTCCAACAAATGGTGAGATCAGCTTAGAACCCGCTTCGGCACAGCCGATGGCCTGAGCGAGTGAAAACAATAGAGTCATGTTACAATCGATGCCTTCCTTCTGCAGGATGCGAGAAGCTTCGATTTCCTCCCATGTCGATGCGATTTTTATAAGGACCCGCTCCTTGCCGATCCCGGCTTGGGCATACAGGTCAATCAATTCGCGAGCTTTCTTGACAGTGCCCTCGACATCAAAGGACAAACGCGCATCTACCTCCGTCGAAACACGACCTGGGACGACCTTCAAGATTTCAGTCCCAAAAGCTATGAGCGTGCGGTCGATGACCGCATCGATCAAAACGTCGCCCGTGGCAGTGCCCTTGAGGTCAGCAATTGCTTGGTCGAGTATCGGACGGTAGGCGTCCTGTTGAACCGCCTTTAAAATGAGAGTCGGGTTCGTTGTCGCGTCTTGAGGCGCGTATTCCTTGATCATCTCAAAATCCCCGGTATCAGCCACCACGGTGGTGTGCTGTTTCAGGAGTTCGAGAGCGCTTTGGGCGGTTGCAGTTTCCATAATCGATAGTGCGGTTTTTGGGTTAAAAAATTGGAGCTGTGTTTAACCGTCTCGGGAAAATCTGTCGAAGACAAGCACAGCAAGGAGAAGTTAATTTTGTTCTTCCGATGAACGATTCTGATCGATCGCCAACGCAATAGATGCCCAAACCCAGCCAATCAACATGATTAGCCCACCGATCGGAGTGATCGGACCGAGCCAGCGCGGCCCCTCTAGTGCAAGTCCATATAGCGAGGACGAGAAGATGACGCTGCCCCACAACCAACACAGCATAGGCCCATTTTTTCGGCCCGATAGCATCCATGAGAGAGCGGCCACAGCGTGCGTCAGTTGATAAAAAGTGGCTGTTTCCCACGTATCCTTTGTCCCAGCTTCGTTTAAAAACTCCTCGAGTGCATGCGCCCCGAAAGCACCCAGAGCCACGCTGGCAGCACCCCATAATCCTAGTAATAGCCCGTATTTGTTCACGTTTTTGGTTGTTGAATTAACAATTAAATGAATGACACAGCTACGATAGTTAGGCAACGACTGTAAAAATATGCTTGATTCTCTTGTCGACGGTTTCCAATTTGCTGCGCTGAGACTGGGCTATCACCTAGTTTTAGCAAACACACACTACACAAACTACAATGAAAAAGACCATCACTGCTATCGTAGCAGCCTTCGCTGTTGCTTCTGCTTCAGCACAAGAGCTGTCTATCTCAACTACCGTAGGTTACGAATCAACTTACATTTTCCGCGGCGCGGAACTCGCTGACGACATCTTCCACGGTTCGGTAGACTTCGCTTATGGCGATTTCTATGCAGGCATCTGGACTGCTCAGCCTATCACAGAAAGCCAAGCAAACGAAATCGACTTCTATGCTGGTTACGGTGTTGCAGTATCTGACCTCGTATCCCTCGACTTCGGTGGAACAATCTACTACTACCCCGAAGCTGGTTCTGGCGACGAGTCTACTTTCGAAGCCTACATCGGAGCTGCATTCGACGTTCTTGCGTCACCTGCGATCTACGTCTACTATGACTTCGATCTCGAGTGGGTTACTGTAGAAGGTTCTGTCGGATATAGCATCCCTCTTAGCGAAGAGGCATCTTTTGACCTTGGTGGTTACATCGGTTACATTGATGGAGACGACATCGATGGCGGTTACTACGTAGGCGCTACTGCTGACATCTCTTACACATTCACCGACTACGCATCAGGTTCTATCGGAATTCGTGTTTCTGACCTTGACGACGATCTTGGTGGCGACGGAGAGTTCTACTGGGGCGCTTCTTTCTCTGCTGGATTCTAATCCATCTGAGAAGACACTTCAGATTTATTTTAAAGGCCGCGTTCTACGCGGCCTTTTTTTGTCTCAGTTTACCCTCAGAGACTTGTTAACACTGTCGCATTCTCGCAGATGTAAATGGGACCGACCGCGACCTAGGCTTAGCCACGTTGCTCAGTCGACGTGTCTCTACGGTGTGGATCGAAGCAACGACCCGAGCCCCGATAGAGCGGGACGACTGCGACAAAGGCAGTTTATGAAACTCCCCATCCCTCTAATTACACTCTATTCTTGTATTCTTGCGGGTGCAATTGAGGGGACGGGGAGTTCTTTGCACTGGATATACAACGATCACCGTAAAAGAGAGGAGCTATTACTC
>JABSRG010000056.1 GCA_013215165.1 Opitutales bacterium
ATCACTCCCCCGTCTGGAAGCACCGTTGCTTTGAACGAGCCAACCCGGTTATCAGCGAGTGCGTTTTTTTTTATTGTTTGGGCGTTGACGGTAATCTACACTGTCGATTCGACTGAAGTGGGTCGTTCGACTGAATTCCCTTATTATATCGATTGGACGCCGAGCGTTGGAGGCGACGAGACGATAGAGGTTGAAGTAACCGAAATGGGTGAGCCCAATGCTGGAACAATTAGCATACCTGTGATCGTTTCCGGTGGAGTCGTGCCGGGTGTCGAAGTGACCTCACCTTTCAATGGCGAAGTCTTAGTCGCCGGTAGAGAATCGATTTTGCGGTCTCAGCTGACGGACGTTACAGGGAGCGTAAGCGTAGAATATTTCCTCAACACTGCGAGTCTCGGAATCGCAACGGAACCCCCCTATGAGGTGGGTTTCACCCCAGTGTCCTCTGGCGAGTTTGTGCTTTACGCAGTTGCAACCAGTTCTGGTGGAGTGGCTGTAACCTCCGAGCCGACAACGCTCCAAGTACAGTCGAACACGGCGCCGACAATAGCGATCACGGCACCGACCACAGGTGATGTATTTAGCGCGGACGAAACGATCGGTATTACTGCGTCTGTAACAGACTCGTTCGACGCAATCACGCAGGTAGAATATTTCGCGAACAACGTGTCTATCGGAGTGGTCTCGGAGTCACCGTTTTCATTGGACTGGGTAGCCCCATCGACTGGGAGCTTTGATATAACAGCAATAGCGACAGACTCCTCTGGCGATCGTGGATTTGCTTCAACCGTGTCGCTGACGATCGATCCTAGCACGGCTCCAACTACGCCGACAGTTGTCGTAACAAATCCTACGGCAGGTCTGACTTTCCCCGTAGGCGAGACGATCCCTTTGACTGCAAGTGTTACGACCTCTGGCTCAGCGAGTGCAGATAGCATCACAGTTGACTTCTTTGTAAACGATGTGTTTTTTGGAAACGGCTACTGAGTTTCCGTATCAGGTGGATTGGCAGCCTGTGTCGAGTGGGACCTTTGAAATAACAGCACGTGCGACGGAAGTAGGAATCCCTGTTGGTCCCACGTCTCCGTTAGTCTCTGTAACCGTAAATGCCAGTGAGACCCCTGGGTCTACGGATGGAGTTCCATTCATCGAAATTCTTACACCAGTCACTCAAAGCGAAGTCTTACGTGGCAGTGAGGTATTGTTGACCTCACGCGTTGCCGCGGCTCGTGGTAATGCTCTGTCCGTGGAATATTTTGACGGAGATGATTCTATCGGGGTTACGAATGCGCCACCCTATTCGGTAACGTGGACGCCGAAAGCGGTTGGCATATCTAACATATCGGCTCGAGTCATTGAATCGGGTGTTTCGCAAGCGGGCTTTAGTTTCGCGCAGATCAGAGTTGTCGCATCCGACCCCTTGATAGCCGAATTTGCTACGCTTAGTTCTGGCGACGTCATTTTCTCAGGAAGGCCTATAAACTTAAGAACGCGGCTGACCAATTCTGTCGGAGCAGTGACGGTAGAGTATTTCGTTAATGGAGTGTCACTGGGCCAATCATCTGATGTGCCGTTTGATCTCGAGTATATTCCGAGTTCGGCTGGAGAGTTTGTGTTTTACACACTCGTCGAAGACCAGAGTGGTGCGCGTGCCACATCCGAGGCGGTGACAGTTACAGTCGAGCCAGACCTTGGGCCCCTCGTTGTATTTCTTTCACCATCTCCTGCTGAAAACAGTTTTGAGTTGGGAGAGACAGTTCCGATTATTGTCGATGTCTTCGATCGGGAAGGATCCGTTTCACTAGTTCAGATTTTCGCTAATGGGGTATTGCTGGAAGAATTCACCGAGCCTCCGTATGGAGCAGATTACACAGCTGCCGGAGTGGGCACGGCTATCCTCGAGGCTGTGGCAGTCGATGAAGTAGGTAATTTGGGTGAGCGCGTCTTTCTCAGCGTCGACATTACTGCTCCTGAAGTCGAAATATTAGACCCTCTAAGTAACAATCAGGACTTCGTGAAACAGGGCTACATTGACTTATTCGGTGTCGAAGCAAGCGACAACGTAGTGTCTCTATTCTCGGCACAATTAGATTCTGGGGAAGCCTCTCGGAGTGATGTGATCATTAGCTTAATAAACTTGGCTGAATTTCCTGGGATTGTTGAGCGCCATGTTCTCTACAAAACGATTACAGATGTATGGCCTTCACCCCCTCAGTTAGCTTCTGCGATAGCAGACCTTGAAGAGAATGAGGGGGAGATCCCCGCCATAACAGACGATCATGGTGACACGCTATCAACAGCGACTCGTATTTCTACCAATGAAGGCGTTTCTGGAAATATCACGCCTACTGACGTCTTTGAACCAGACGATATTGATACTTTTGAGTTCCGACTCAACTCCGCCAACACGATTACGGTTCGTTTACTGACGGCTGCTTTCTTGAATGTCTCTGTGCAAGATGCTAATAATAACGTCTTTGCTTCAGGTATTTTAGGGCCTGCTGGCTTTATTTTTGGAACGGATCTCGTCGCGACAGGCTTACCAGCCCCAGGCGTATTTTATGTTCAAGTGACAGGCTCTGCTTTCCTCTCCGACTCGGGCCCATATCAGCTTACGGTCTTTGCACCTGGAGAATCCGGTGGGGGGTTATCATTTGAAGCCGACCAGGATCAAATTCTCATAGAACTCGCGACTAATCTATTGGAGCGAGATGATTATATCGCCTTTTACGGAGACCTGGTGTCCGCAAGTCTTGAGAGTGTGGACTACGATGTTCTGGAGGATGCCGTTCAGCGTCACTATGAATTTCGTTATGGGAAGTCGCCATCAGCAAGTCAAACAGCGCAAGGGGTGTTGCGAATCAATGGCCTTCAGGGTTTACGCTCTTTCCTTGTTTCGTTTGCAAGCGCTGATCGGAATGATCTCCAGCCGCTTTTGGTAGACCTTCCGGATACATCAAATCCCGAAACTTTGGCAACGTTGATGTCTCTTTTGTTTCGCGAGAGCGTATCCGAGGACGAGGTTCTCGAGCTTTCGTCTTTGAGTCAAAACGAAGCGATTGACCGGATACTGAGTGATGTGCGCTATACATCTCGGTTTGAGAGTGTTGCAGTAGACGTAGGTTCTGTGGATGCAACCACCGAAACCCTTGGAATAAGTGGTTGGGCATTGAGCGATTCTTTAGGTGGGGTCTTCTGGTTCAGGCGTCCATGGTATTACTCAACAGATTTTGGCTGGTTATATAATGATGAAGGCCCCAGTAATCTTTCATGGTATTATTCGGAAAGGTTAGGATGGGTTTGGTTTAGCGAAGAGTTTGATCCCTATATTTGGTCATCGCGCTTGCAGGCATGGCTTTATGTATACAAGGGAGAGAACAGTTCGTTTTATTATGATTTCACCTCCGGTGATTGGAGTTTGCTAAATCAACGTGATTAACTTTCAGAGCACCGAGAAATCGGTGCTCTTTTTATTTATGAAGATATTCATTCTCGATGGTTATAATTTGATCTTTCGCTCTTTTTATGGGATGCCGGATTTGAAGCGTGGAGATGGGTTTCCTACTGGAATGCTCCATGGTTGGGTGCGGACTTTGTGGTCCCTTGAGGATCAGTTCTCGCCTGATCGTATCGTTTGTGCGATGGATGCTGGGGCTGATGAGCGTGAGGCTCTTCAAGAAGACTATAAGGCGAACCGTTCGGAGACGCCTGCTGAGCTGGAGCAACAAATACCTTGGGTGGAGAGAATAACGCCTCATATGGGTATTCCGCTGGTTTCACTTCCTGGCTGTGAGGCGGACGATGTGATTGGCGTGCTCGCAGAGAAGTTTGCGGCCCGGGGTGATGCGGTTGTCATAGTCAGTGCCGATAAGGACTTGGGCCAGTTGGTGAATGCGTCGATTTCTCAGTTATATCCGCCCCCTACCGCAAATCCTCGTCTGGGGTGGAGGATGATGAATTCGGAAAAGATCACCGAGAAGTTTGGAGTCCGACCCGATCAAATTGCGGACTATCTCGCCCTGGTTGGAGACTCGTCTGATAATATTCAGGGTATCCCCGGCGTCGGCCCCAAAACCGCAGCGAAATGGCTCAACAGTTACGGCAATCTACAGAATATTCTTCAGAACTCCGGGCGATTGAAACCGCCACGTTTTCAAATGATTGTTTCCGAATCCAATGAGCTGCTGGAGAGAAACCTCCAGCTTACGCGGCTTCATCTCTCACTGGGTGTAGATCTTCCAGAATCGATTGCTCCAGACGGACGGGCTCTCATCGAACTGATGAAGGAGCTTGAGATGGAAAAGGCTAGCCGAGATGCGGCCTCGCGCTATGGCGGTGTCGGGTGAAGTCAGTCTATTTCACAAGTTCTGTCTGCAAACTACGCAAGAATTTTCAGATCTTCACTAATAACAAAGATTTAGACCCAGATTATGCCATAGTTGGCGGCAACTGAGGCACGACCAGCCGTGCTACAAAGTCTATCAGAAACCTCCGACGTACCAGATGGGTGCGCTTTAAGTGCTTATTAAACTTTTTCCGCGTCTGACATCATGCATTTATTTTCACGCTCCCACGGCATAATCCCGGTCTAATCTGTGGTTCAATTTTTTAATCACAGATGAACACAGATGTGTTACGATCAGATATTTTAATGAGGGTATCTTCACCCGACAAAGTCGAGCAAAGTGGCGGCTCCTGAGGCCCAGACTGCGTCTGTCAGAATGGCGAAGTTACCCCATATGCTAGATGGGTATTCGATCACCCAGTTCCCAAACCCTAACCTGTGCAAACCCGTGTTCTCTGTGGTTCAGCGAAAATTCGAATTCTTATGGGATGGTTTTGATTCTATTTCAGGAGCTTATCAAACTTGTCTGCGGTGAGACGGAAGGGTATCCATTCGAATTGCTTCGTTGCTTCGAGAGACAGGTAAAAGTCGTGCGCTGGCGTATTCCAGTCAAGGGCAGCCCAATCGATACGGCCGCAGTTTCTTTCCTTAGTGATCCGCACAATTTCGACGATAAGCGCTTTGCCGATTCCCTTTCCTCGGAATTTTGGGTCTACAAATAGATCTTCCAGGTAAATTCCAGGTTGTGCGAGAAATGTGGAATAGTTGTGGAAGAACAGCGCAAATCCGGCGGGCTCTTGTGCTTCGAATGCAAGGAGGACCTCGGCATATTTGGTTTCGCCGAAGAGGGTCGCCATAAGAGCTTCCTCAGTTGCAACCACCTGGTCTTCAAGTTTTTCATATTCCGCCAGACCACGGATGAATTTAAGAATGAGGGGTGTGTCGCCAGCTTGTGCGAGTCGGATCTCCATGCGCTCAGCAAAATCGTTTGATGACCTCCAGCAATGGAAAAGACTGGTATTTTGTCGGTATTCCTTTCGAGTTTGAATGCATGAATGCTGGCGTGAATCTTTATCATCAACACTTCGAAGGGCCGAATCGGTCCGAGCCGCTCGTTATCCTTCATGGGCTGTTGGGCTCTTCGAGGAATTGGACTTCCGTCGCGCGCAGTTTGGCAGAGCAGAATACCGTTTATTGTGTCGATTTGCGCAATCACGGTAAGTCTGGCCATACAGCATCGATGGGATACCGCGAGATGGCGGAGGATATCCTATCTTGGGCGGACCGACAATGGATCAATCGATTCCATATACTTGGGCATAGCATGGGAGGTAAGGTTGCGATGCGTTTGGCTACCGAGTCTCCTGAGCGAATTCAGAGCTTGATCGTCGCAGACATCGCTCCACGTAAATATATGGGACATCATCGCGTGGAAATGAACGCCATGCTCGCGATGCCCATGGATACGCTGAAATCGCGTAAAGAAGCAGAAGGATTTCTCGACCAATTTGGCGTCAATGATTGGGCATTGCGCCAATTCATTTTGACGAATCTTGTCCGCAATAGCGCCACAGGTTCCTTGAATTGGCAGGTAAATCTTACGGCTTTGGATCGGTGTATGGAGCAGATCGCCGGGTCTCCGTTGGACGCAGAGAGTCAATATCTTGGAAAGGCCTTGTTCCTCGTCGGGGGGCAGGCAAACTTTGTTGTCGGTGATGATGCTGAGTTAATAAAAGAACACTTCCCCGCCTCAGAAATGGTTACTTTTTCCGATTCAGGTCACAATATCCACGTAGACGCCAAAGTTCCATTCTTGGATGCGGTCGGCTGCTTCTTGGATGGCTAGCGGTGCCGTTTGGGTATCCATTTTGGGAAACTGGGTTCACTGTGTTGGAACACAGTTGGATCAGCTGATTTTTCTAAAACCGAGCTGAGGTGTTTCGTGAGACTTTCTGGCTGATATTCTATCTTTTCGTGTGGGGTCGGTAACGGTTGCCAATTTTTTCGCTGTGGAAGATAGAAAATTTTCTCGGTATCCTGCAGTACGTCGGTCGTCGCAGTTCGGATCGCGTCGCCATCATGGTCCAGTCGATGCCATTGTCCTTTTTTCCAATCTGTGATGACGGAGAATGGCAGGGCGTGTGTCTCCCGAAGTGCCGCACGCATGAGCTCGAGTGAGGTATAGCTATACACCTTCATGTCTGGGTATTGGCTGATCCAGGTGCGCAGCGCCATTGCACCCAGGCGAATTCCTAAGGTCGATCCGGGGCCGCGGCAGTGGATGCATGCATCCAACTTCTCCACTGATAAAGCAGCCTCAGATAAAAGTTGGTCCGACAGCGTGAAGATAGTGTTCAACGCTGGTTCGGTGCTGGAAACCATGCTCCGCCATAGCGTTCCTTCCATCAATCCCACGAAGACTTCAGGTTGGGAAGCATCGACGACGAGAGTCCACTGGTGTGGCCATTCAGGCATGGGTGTTTGTAGTAAGGGGGAGCATTAGAGAATAATAGCAGAGGCTAGCGCTCAGAGATAGGGGGCCGATTTTCCAATGCACATCTTTGGATTAATCTATCATTCTCTAGCCGGTTGAGTATGCCTGCCCTAAAAAACCATCCCAATATATCAGCTATATTGCCGACGAAGATTTGTGGGCAGAATGCCCATTTCTTCGCGATATTTCGCGGCAGTGCGCCGGGCGATTTTCAAATTTCGCTTAGCCAGGATGTTGACGACTTCTTGGTCGCTGAGGGGTTTTCGCGGGTCTTCATTTTCGATCAAATGGGCTATGATGTCTTTGATACTGGTGTTCGAGACAGAAGAGCCGTCTGCTGATTGATAACCCGAGGTAAAGAAATATTTGAAGTCGAAAATCCCAAATGGGGTTTCGATGTATTTGTTCGCTATAGCACGGCTGACAGTGGTCTCGTGCACGCCAACTTCTTGCGCCACTTGATTCATGGTCAATGGTTTCAGCTTGGAGACACCTTCCTCAAAAAATTCGGCTTGGAATTTCAAAATTTCTCGGGTGATGCGCTCGATGGTGCGTTGGCGTTGGTCTATAGAATTAATCAGAAATTTCCCTGAACGGATTTTGTCCTGAATATACTCCTTTTCCTTCGAATTGATCTTACCCTGGGCGATCATTTCCTTGTAGGTATTGTTCAACCTGAGCCGAGGAATGTAGTCCGAATTTAAGATAATTTGCCATTCATCATCGTTTTTCTCTACGCGCACATCGGGGCTGATGACTCGGTTGTTGTCTTCAGTGAATCGGCTGGCAGGTGTGGGGTTAAGGTCTGCGATCTCCTGGATGGCATTATGAATTTCGTCTACCGTTGCACTCAGCTTGCGCGCCATCTCAGGGATGCGTCGTCTCAGGAGGAGCGGGTAGTGTTTCTTGATAATTTTCGACGCTAGCGATTCTCCGCGGCCCTTGAGCTTGAGCTGCTGGAGTAAGCTGTCTTGAAGGTCGAGGCAGGCTATCCCGGGTGGATCGAATCCCTTAAGGATCTCATGGGCCTGCATGACTGGCCGGAAAGGCAGATTGGCAATGAGTGCGATGTCGGCAGGCTTGGTGGTGAGAAAGCCTTTATCATCTAAGGAACCAATGAGATATTCGATCGCTTCTGACATCTCGGGCTCTAACTCCATTATCTGGGCTTGATCCATCAGATGCTGTTGCAGTGATGTCTCCGCAACGAGGGAATCGAACATATGTTGGCGCTTCTGGGCGTCTTCGGAGCTATAAACGTTGTTGCTCGATTCCTGGGCGAAATATTCTTTCCAGTCCTCGTTCAACTTGTGCAGCATTTCGTAGTCTCCACCAAAATCCATCTCCTCGTCATTGCTCCCAGTATCGTCGCGCGAAGATTCGGTTTCGTTTGAAGATCCATTTGCCTCGAGACTCGTCCCATCCATGGGCATTTCTTCGAGGATGGGATTGGACTGCAGCTCCTCGAGGATGGAATTACGCAGCTCGAGTGCAGGAGCCTGAAGAATTTTCAGCGAGTGGCGCAGTTGAGGCGCCAGGATGAGAGACTGAGTCTGTTTTTGTACCTGTTGAAAGCCTTGGCTCATTCAAATAGATGTCATGGGATGGAGAGAGAGATAAGCCGCAGGGTCTTGGGGAGGGTAAAATTAGTTCAGGCCGGGAGTGATGCCTTTTTTCCAGCGTTCGCTGGCTTCGGCTCCCGAGTTGCCGAGTAGGTCCTTGAGATAGATGGCGAGTTTTTCGTTAGTCGGGCCATAACCGTCACCATACATATACATTTCCAGGGCAGTGAGCATCTCGTTTGCAGATTGGTAGCGCTCGTCTCGGCCGCGCTTGAAAGCACTGTGTAGGATGTCGTTGAGGCGATCGTCGATACCCGCCCGCACGGATCGAAAGTCGGGGATGTTAAGATTTAAAATATTGTCGCGTGTTTCCTCAGGAGTATCTGCTTCAAACAGGTTATAACCCAGCAGGCATTCTGTCATGACAATAGCAGTAGCAAAGAGAT
The DNA here is from genome assembly GCA_013215165.1 of Opitutales bacterium. Lineage (NCBI taxonomy): Bacteria > Pseudomonadati > Verrucomicrobiota > Opitutia > Opitutales > Opitutales bacterium. The sequence goes on from JABSRG010000056.1 coordinate 8,848, forward strand.
CTGCCCGCGCGTCGGTGACTTCTCGATTCGCTTGCTCTGGCGATAAGTATTCGTCTTTGCCAGCAATCACCTCACCTTCTTCATTATACATGAGGTCCAGAGCCTTAGCTATTCCGAAATCAGTCAGTTTTACATCACCTTCTTGAGCGATCATGATATTTTTGGGATTCACATCGCGATGCACAATCCCGAGGAGACGGCCCTCAGAATCTCTCTTTACGTGCGCATAGGCCAGCCCACGGCAAATGCGTGACGCGATAAAAACTGCGAGATCCACGGGGACACGCTGACCCGTATTTGTGTGTTTCTCAAGAAACTCCTCAAGATTGATCCCGTTCACATACTCCATCGTCATGTAATACTGTCTGTTGATCTCACCAAGGTGGTAAGTTTGGACGATGTTTGTATGGATCAGGTCTGCGACTAGCTTGGCCTCACCGATAAAGTTGTTTTGGAACTCCTCAAATTGGGAGTATTCCTCGCGGATAATCTTGATGGCTATCTTCTTTTTAAAGCCGCCTGAGCCGCGTTGCAGCGCTTCGTAGACCACGCCCATGCCACCCTCTGCGATGGTGCGGGTGATCTGGTAATGCATCTCGCTGAATATATGCTTTAGCTGCGGCACAGGTGGAAGTTTTGAGGGTTTGATCGGCTGCGGCAAGGAGAGATTTCTTAACTGTGCATGAAATCTGCTAAGCGCACCAAACTGACGTATTCGTTGGTAGTGTGGACATCGTCCAGACTAGCCTAGGATTCAGAAAAATTTGCATCGCCATTTGCCTTAATGGCGGAATTTCAGCCCTTTAGATTCATGGCATCTTCCTCGAATAAGACCGGGTTCAACATGCTAATCTGGGTCGTGGCCGGCTTTGGGATTAGTGGATTTGCAATTGTGATTGCTGATTTATTGCGGCGTTTGCCTGGTTTGGGCGGAATCATCGAACCGTTTATTCAACGATTTTTTCCATCCGTGGAAAATGGTATGGCGATCTTGCTGTCATCGCTCTTGTTCGTTGCAACCGCTGTAGCGATTCATGCATCGCGGAAGAAAACCTAGTCTTTTGCATGGTTGTGATCTTTCTCCTCGGCTCCGCTCCGCTGCAGCGGTAGTCCAAAAGAAAATAGTCCGCGGAAGGGTCGAAGCCAGCCCGTGATAGCGACCAGGGGTTCGGCATCTCGGTTCTGATCTTCCATCTTTTTGTAGGCAATGATCAGGACGACCTGAACCAACAGCGCGAAGCCGAGATAAATTAGGAAACGGCCATCCGAGAAAGCCCCATCTTTGTCTTTCAGTACAAAACCCAGGCCTGAAGCAAAGATGCCGGTGCCGAAGCCAATGCTTGTAGTTATGAGGGCGACTGACAGCGGTCGGCTACCTCGATCCGTGAGCTGAGGCATATGCTTATTGTGGGCCGCATGATAAAAACTACCTGCACCACCGATTAGGAAAAACATAAAGGGACAGAGAAAGAGTAACCCTTCGAATCCGACCAAAACCGAAATCCAATAGGTATAATTGATGATGTGTAAAACGAGAGATACGATGAATGCGTATCTCACACTGACACGATCAATCCAGCTTCTCACAACAAGCGCTCCCAAATAGCCGCCGAAGGACTGAATTGCTGCAAAGTAGAGGATGGGCACCTGGTCAAAGCCCGCATTACGCTTTAGGTAAAATGCAAAGAATGGATAAGCGGCGGCGTTCACAGCAGTTACGATGACGCTGAGGGTCGTGTAATTTCTAAATGCTCGGTTTTCCGTAAATAAACGTGGGGCAGCTTTGAGTATGTGCCCGATACTATTGGGTTCTGGATGAGGCACTGATGGCAGCCGCGAAATAGCAAACACGGCGATAAAGCTGCCAGCAATTGCGAAGAGAAACTGTGACTGAATCGCCGTAAACGTGTCTAAATATAAGAAAGCCGCTGCGCACAGAATGAGTGTGAACACACCGCAGAAACCAACGATAGCGAGATCGGTCGCAAAGTAGCGGCCACGCACTCTCTCAGGAATGAGGTCGTAGAGCCAAGGGATCGGGGCAGCCGCGCCGATTGACCGGAATATCGTGAAGAAAAATAAAGCGATCACCAGGGTCCAAATAGCTACAGGATCGCCGCGCTCTGGTTGGGAAAAAGCGATCCATAGAATCGGAATGATACACAAACCGCGCAGGCTCCAAAAAAAGATGGTCTGACGCTTATAGCCCAGAATGTGGAGCAGGGCTGTCGCGAGTATCTGAAAGGGCGCGAGTAAGAATACAAAGGAGTAACAAAGACCGACTACGAACGGCGATGCCCCGAGTTCTTCAGTAAGCAAAACCATGGGAGTGCCAAGCACAACCAGCCAGGTGAAGGCATTAAAAAAGCTGAAGAAAAATCCTGCTTTATATGGAGATAGGCTGTCGTTTGCTTGGTTCAGGGAAAGTCCTCTCCAAACATCTAGGCAAGGCGATGAGACCAGTAATCGAAGCGACTGCGCGTCTGCTCGGGGCCAGGCATGCCCGGTTCCTCACGTCTTGCTAAGGCACCCGCAATGTCGAAGCATTCGACCCAGTCCGCACCAAGTTGATGACTGATATTCTGGATTTTATCTAGGGGGAGTTCCGGGAGTGCAGTGTTGGATTTTTCAGAGAGTGCGACCAGTGCACCGACCACGTGATGAGCTTCGCGGAAGGCTACGCCCTTCCGGACGAGATAATCGACCACGTCGGTGGCCAGTAGTAGTGGATCGGAGACGGCCTCTGTGCACTTACCTGGAACTGGTTCTATCCCCGGAAGCATTTCTTGAAGCACGTGGCATGCGGTCATGCACAAGTCGAAGGCAGCAAACACTGGAGGCTTATCGTCCTGTAAGTCACGGTTGTAGGTGAGGGGTAGGCCTTTGACGAGCGTGAGCAAAGTCTGATAGATTCCACCGAGCTGGGCGACTTTACCGCGCAGTAGCTCAAATGCATCCGGGTTTTTCTTTTGGGGCATCAAACTCGATCCCGTGGTGAATGTGTCCGGTAAATGCACAAAGCCAAATTCGGCCGAACTCCAAAGGATCATATCTTCCGATAGCCGAGATACATGGGCGCCGAAAACAGAGCAGGCATGAGCAAATGAGATGAATACATCTCGATCGCTGACTGCATCCATGCTGTTGGAGGTCACTCTTGGTTCACCGTCTGAGCCAACAAAACTCAATTCCCTGGCCGTGAAAAGGCGATCGATCGGTAGTGTCGTACCAGCGATAGCGCCACTCCCGAGGGGGCAGATATTTGCCTCATCCGAGACGGCGGCAAAGCGAGTCACATCGCGATCTAGCATCTCGACATAGGCCAAAATATGATGTGCGATCGATACGGGCTGGGCGCGCTGTAAGTGTGTATAGCCAGGAATGTATACTGTTTCGCCCTTACGCGCCAAAGTGAGGAGGGCCCGCTGAGCGCCCCGTATGGCCTCTTGGAGCTGAGCGGCGGCGTCCTTGAAAAAGAGACGCATGTCAGTTGCGACCTGATCATTTCGACTGCGCGCAGTATGGAGTTTTGCCGCTGCCGGTACCCGATCAGTCAACGCTTGCTCAATGTTCATATGAACATCTTCAAGGCTTTCATCCCATGAGAAATTTCCTCCCGCTATTTCCTGCTCAATTTCATCCAGACCCGTAATAATGGCATCGCGCTCTTCATCATTGATGATACCAGTATGAGCCAACATCTTGGCTTGAGCGCGGCTGCCTTGGATATCGAAAGGTGCCAGGCGTCGGTCAAAACTCACTGACTCGCTAAATTTCTGCATCAATGCAGCAGGACCGTCGGAGAAGCGTCCTCCCCAAGTAGCTTGCTTGTTTTTTGAGGCCATAGACACAGCACATTCACCGATCGTGGGTGGTGAACGCAATCGCAGACTTTTAAATTAAAAATACGGAGTGTTACCCGAAGTGCGCGACGTGCTGATGTTTTGTAGCGTGATCGCGAGAGCGATTGCCATGGGGCAGGCCAAAGCTTTGGTCGACCATTGGCTCCCGTTATCACTGAGATTGAATGCGCTACCTCAAGAATGATTTACAATTTGATGTCTTCAGGTAGGGCCGCATCGCCGAGGCAGCCGGTTACGGCAAGCCCGTACCGCCACTTTGAAACACGAGCACTAGAGCGTCTTCATAGTTGGACGAATACGACAACGATCACGATTCACCGACAAGGCTGCCGAGCGGTCCTGAAAAATGATCTTCAGTCAAGGCGTGCCAGTGCCCACGCCGAACAACAGCGAAAATATTACCAGCAAATGTTTTTCCAACATAGGGAGAGTGCTTGTGGCGATACTTTAGCGAATCGGTGCTAATCTGTGTGCTCTGAGACGGGTCGACAATGACGAGATCCGCCAAAAGTCCGGCTTCAATTTTTCCTCGATCGCCGAGCCCGAAACGCTGTGCCGGGTAGGTGGCCACTAGGTCAACTAGGCGTTGCCAGCCCAAGTCCGCTTTTTGAATCACGCGATCGATCAGGGGATGAAGTAGGTTTTGGATACCAGATATACCCCCCCAGGCGTCCGCGAAGTTATCTACGTTAGTTTTCATGGCAGTCGGGCAGGGGGAATGATCTGAGCCTATGCTATCCACACCGGGGCCACAGACCCTTTGCCACAGGTCGGCGACCACTGCAGCTTCGCGCAGAGGCGGGGCACACTTGGCCACTGCTCCGAGTGTTTCTAGATCATTGCGGTCGAGCGCTAGGTAGTGCGGGCAAGTCTCTGCTGAGATATCAACGCCCTCAGCCTTCGCTTGGCTGATCAGGTCGATACCGGGTCGATTGCTGACATGGACGATATGGAGGCGACATCCGGTCTCCTTATACAGTTCGATCGCTTCGGCGATCGCATTGAGCTCGGATTCAACAGGTCGGCTATCGACCCAATCTTGTGGGCCCAAACGCCCTGCGTCACGTGCTTCTTTACCCAGTTGGGTGCAGAGGGCTTCATCTTCAGCGTGAAGCGCCAAGATCTTTCCCGTCTCGGCGACACGCTGCATGCCTTCACGGAGGGAAGCACGGTCTACGTTTTGAAACTCATCGATCCCGCTGTTGGACATAAAGGCCTTAAAGCCTATGACTCCCGATTCTGCGAGAGATGCTATCTGGTCTAGGTTCTCGGGCGTGCAGCCTCCCCATAAACCGAAATCAACTATGGACTTCTTTGCTGCTAAAGCTGCTTTTCTCTCAAACGCCGCCGCATTCAGCGTGGGTGGATGTGCATTTAGGGGCATTTCAAAAACTGTCCCAACTCCGCCAAAAAGTGCTGCTGTTGAGCCCGTGCTCCAGCCTTCCCAATCGGTTCTTCCCGGTTCATTAAAGTGCACATGTACGTCGACCGCTGAGGGCAGAACGATCTTTCCTTCTAGATCGATTGCTGGGTCTGAAGAAGTTAGGTGTGCGTCGACGGCCTCAATCTTTTCTCCTTTTATGATAATATCACAAAGGTGTAATCCGTTGGACGTCGGGATCTGGGCATGTTTAAGAAGCATGGGCTGTGTGAGGAATGAGTTCGATCACGCTGATCTCAGGAGGGCAATTAAAGCGCAAGCCATGTAGGTTGCCCACGCCCCGATTGATATAAATGAGACGCTCGTTCCATGTGTAGATTCCTTCCGCCATGGACCGATCAGCAAGAGGCAAAACCGGTCGGATCTCAGTGAATGGAACCCGGATTTGCCCGCCATGTGTGTGACCTGAGAGCATCAGATCCCATTGGAATTCTGCCACACTAGTTTTGGAATCTGGGTTGTGTGATAACAAAACGGTAGGTATGTCTGCTGCAGGAGTATTTCTACTGATTAAACAATCCTGAGGCTGACATGTACCCGACCAAATATCACCGAGCCCAACAAGGTTTAAAAGACTATTCCGGACAGACACCACAGTCGCTTCATTGAAGAGTGTGCGCACGCCGCAGCTCGTGAGCAACGCGAGCATGGGCGCAAAGCCGACGCGGTTGTCGGGTAGTGGGATGAAATCATGATTGCCAATGACCGCGTAGGTCGGAGCAGCGTTTGCTAGTGGGGTGAAAATGGACTGCGCTGCATCGGTGTCAGGAGCACCTTGGGTGGTATAGTCACCTGTCAGAAAGATCAGATCGGGGTTCTCAGCAACAGCGAGTCTCGAACAACGTTGAAGGTAATCGATAGAGACAGCAGGCGACATGTGCGTATCGGAGATCTGAACGACCTTTATTGGGCCTGTGATTCCGCGGATAGGGATTTGCCTTCGTGAGATCTCTACTGCCTCTGCTTCACGTCTCATGTAGGCGTATACAGATGCAGGTAAGCATCCAGCAGCTAATAGCCCTCCTAAAAGTGAACGCCGTGTCATGCGCAGTTTCATAATCCTATAACTTCGATGCTTTTCGCGAGAAAGTTAGGCTCAGCCAGAGGTTCTTAGGTTATTTATAGCTTGAAAGAGAATTTTTGTAGCTGCTTCACAATCGGACCGTTCAACGTATTCGTCGGGATTGTGGCTCAGGCCTTCACGACAGCGTACGAACAGCATCGCAACGGGCATCGCTGCGGACATCGCTGCAGCATCATGACCGGCTCCGCTGAAAAGAAACGGCGCCTGATCCTGATGTGTTTTAACGGCCTCACCGAGACATGCACTCAGGCTATCGTCCATCTGCACGGCAGCCGTTTGCATCATGTAGTCCCAGCTCATCGATAGGCCGCGAATCCGAGCGATCTCCATTGCTTGCCCGTGGAGAAAGTCTGTTGCTTCTTCGAGGATTTCGTCATTCGGATGCCGGATATCGAGTGTCATAATGACCGCAGATGGGATGACGTTGCTGGCACCTGGTTCTACGAGGAGGCTCCCCACAGTCGCCCTGAGTCGGTCTATTCTTTGTCCCGTTTTCTCAATGACTGAAACCAGTTCTGCTGCGCCCGCCAGAGCGTCTTGACGCAGGTCCATGGGCGTCGTGCCTGCGTGGTCAGCTTTGCCAGTCCAGCGGATGCGTAGTCGTTTTTGTGCTGCGATTGCAGAAACAACACCCGCGGGAACATCCAGCCCTTCCAAGACGGGTCCTTGTTCAATGTGTGCTTCGATATAGCCCAATGCATTTTCGGGTGGTCGCATGGTTCTAATCGCCTCAGCAGCGTCATATCCCCAGTCCTCAATGGCCTCGGCTATAGTTTTTCCCTGTGCGTCTTTTTTGTCTAAAATTTTCTCATCGAGCGTTCCAGCGATGAAAGAACTGCCCAAATATGCCGTTTGGAAACGGAGTCCTTCTTCATCGGAAAATGCGATGATCTCGATCGCGAAGGGTAGCGCTATAGACTGCTCGACGCAGGCCTCGACAACACTCAGCGCCATCAAGAACCCAAGAGGCCCGTCGTATTTCCCAGCATTCCGCACCGTGTCGAGGTGAGAACCCATGTAAAGGGTCTTTGCTCCTGCCTTATCGGATTCCCATCGTCCATGAAGATTGCCAAGAGCATCTTCCCACACAGCACCTCCCGCATCGCTCATCCATGACGAGACTACCCGGTTCACACTTCGCATCGAAGGTGAAAGAAAGGGCCGTGTGAGTTGGTGTTGATCCTCGCTGATGCTAGACAACAGTTCGATACGGTCGCACAGGCGCTGGATAATTGCCGGGCTGATAGGGTCTGTCTGTTCAGCACTCACTCAGCTTCCGCGATACGTGCTGTAGCTCCATGGGGAGACGAGTAAAGGAACATGATAGCCCTGTGTCACATCATCGATGCCGAAGCGTATCGGGATAATATCGAGGAAGCCGGGATTGCCGTTAGATACGCCTCGATCTCGAAAATAGTCTCCGATGTGAAAAACCAGTTCGTAGCGGCCTGGAGCCATTTCTTCGGCATCGAGAAGAAGTCCGTCAGTGCGTCCATCCGTATTAGTGATGAGCGTCTTGAGCTGCATGTCTTCTTGTCCGCCAAGTATCCAAAGTTCCACCGAGACGCCGCCGGCCGGTGTGCCGTGGTATGTATCGAGAATGTGTGTGCTGAGTTTACCCATAGCTTTTGTGCTTAAATCAGGATTGGACAACAGTTCCAGTCAAACGATGCCATCCGATACGTTTGATTTGTGTGAGCGCCGCTGTCAGTTCTGTACTAATATCGTTTCTGAGGCGTTCTCGGAAATTTTCAAAGATTGAATCCTGAGTGTGGTCTTTAACGCAAATGATGAATGGGAAGGCGAATCTCGCTTTGTAGGCGTCGTTCATCGCGTTGATTTCTTCAAACCGTTCGGGACTCAGTTGATCCAGTCGTGCCGATTGCTGCTCTTCGGTGGAATGCTCGGTCAACTTACCCGCCACTGCAAGCTTGCCGGACAAGTCGGGGTGGGCGCGAATCAGTTTGAGTTGCTCGGCTTCCTCCGCATCGTCAACCACCGTGCAGAGTGTGTCGTAGAGCGCATCGAAGCTTTCGAATGGCACCGACTGAGAGGCGCGTTGGGGAATCCAAGGCGAGTGTTCAAAGATTCCGCTGAGCGCCTCAGTGAAAGACTCCGGTGCGGCTGCGTTGAGCAATTGAAGTGAAATAAGCATGATCTGTAATGCTTATTAAAGCCACTCTTATACCACGCGAGATTTTTGCTCTGAGCAATCAACTTGCTTTGTGAATTGACCGGTTTCTGAATTCCGACCCCTTAATATATCTTCCATGAGTGAAATCTTCGATCAGATCAATCCGCCCCCTCGGCTTATGATGGGGCCCGGCCCTATCAATGCGGATCCGCGCGTCCTGCGGGCCATGTCAGCCCAACTCCTTGGCCAATACGATCCGGCCTTTAGGGAAAACATGAACGAGGTGCAGGTGCTGTATCGACAGATTTTTGAGACGGATAATAAATGGACGCTGCTCATCGACGGAACTTCACGCGCCGCAATTGAAGCATGTTTGGTATCCCTGATCGAACCAGGCGATGTGGTCTTGGTTCCGAGTTTTGGGCGCTTTGGCTTGCTTCTCAGCGAAATCTCCTCGCGCTGCGGTGCGGATGTCCGTCGGATTGATGCCGAGTGGGGGACCGTGTTTTCTAATGAGAAACTTGAGACCGCGATCGCCGAGCATCGACCTAAACTGGTGGCAATCTGCCAGGGAGACACGTCGACTACCATGTGCCAGCCGCTCGATCAAATTGGTAAAATAGCCCATAAGTATGATGCGCTCGTTTATGTCGATGCGACGGCATCGATTGTGGGAAATCCTCTTCCCGTCGACGCTTGGGAACTCGACGCAGTTTCAGTGGGATTGCAAAAATGCCTGAATGGCCCTTCAGGGTCGGCGCCCATCACATTGAGCGAAAAAGCTTATGCGGTCATCCGCGACCGCTGGCACGTGGAAAAGGGAATCCAGCCCGAGGGATTCGTTGCGGGATCGGGTAGCCGCATCCAAAGTAATTATTTAGATTTAGCACAGATCTGTGCTTACTGGGACACTGGGCTCAACCATCACACCGAAGCCACTTCGATGCTTTATTGTGCACGGGAGTGTGCACGGATTACTCTGCAAGAAGGCCTTGAAAACGTGGTCGAGCGCCACCGCTTAGGCAGCGATGCCATGGTCGCTGGACTTCAGGCGATGGGCTTACGCCTTTTTGGCGATCTTTCGAATAAGATGCTGAATGTAACTGGAGTCTACATCCCAGAGGAAGTCGACGGTGAGGCGCTGCGCGAGACGATGCTCGACGATTTTGGAATCGAGATTGGGACTTCGTTTGGCCCCTTGCATGGCAAGATTTGGCGCATCGGCAATATGGGCTATAACTGTCGCAAAGAATTCATCCTCCAGACGCTTTCTGCACTGACTTCGGCGCTACGTATTCATGGCTTTACTGTGGAAAATGATGGCGTGATGGCTGCCCATGAGATCTATCGCAACGCTTGATCGTTGCCTCGGTCTGCCTCTGGCTTTGTGGTAACTTCGATGGCAACTTCTTCAGCGACGCTCCCGGTTTCTACAGTTGTCCTGTTTAACTGGCAAAATCGCATCATTCTTCATTGGAATGATGCAGCAGCTGTATGGGGATTTTGGGATGCAACTGAACTGAATTGTAAACAGGACCGCCGCGAAGCGTGGCGGGCCTTAAACGATTTACGTCTTCACGTAGCTGATGAACAGACAGGACTAGGTTTCGCTCGTTTTGATGAGCCTGATGCCGAGCGTGATACTTTAACGGGCAAGCGGCTTAAAGTCCTTTCATTCCAAAGTCTAAGCGATATCCTTGCGTCTACGCCGGATAGGTATGCTAGTGAGGTGGGTGAATATCTTGAGTTGATTAATGCGAGCTTGGACGAGGTCCCATATATCAATTTCGGACGCCATGACTTCATTTACCGATTCCGAACAGAAGCTAGTCGCAATCGTGATGCTTACCGCATCGACGGGGATTCGGCGAAACTTTACCAGAGTAAGCTCTGCTTCCTCATAAAGCAAGTACGACGCAAGAAGGAAAATTCCGCGTCCGAGCCTGCTGTTTTAGATTTTGGATCTGTGGCTTATGTTATCCCTAGCCACTTTGGATTTTGTCTCGGGGTGCAAAATGCAATTGAGCGTGCCTATGAAACCTTGAGTAAGCACCCTGAACAGCGTGTATTCATGCTGAGCGAATTGATACATAATCCGTTTGTAAATCAGGATTTACGCCGCAGGGGTTTGTTATATTTACAGTCCGATAAGGGAAAGGCAGTATTGGATCCTGAGACAGGTAAGCCTTATTGGGATACCTTATCAGAAGAGGACGTGGTCGTCATTCCGGCTTTTGGTGCAACGCGTGAAGATAAGCGCCGGTTGATCGCTTTGGGTCTACCATTAAATGAGTATGATGCCACGTGCATGTTGGTAGAAAAAGTGTGGAAGGCGGCCTCCCGTTTCGCTGAGAGTGGCTACACTGTGATTGTTCACGGCAAAGCTGAACACGAGGAGACAAAAGCAACATTTTCCCATGCAGCTCACTGCGGGCCGAGCGTGATTATCCGCGACCGCAAGGAAGCTCAGATTTTAGCAGAGGTGATGCAGACAACAGATCTGGGGCGAAAACAAAAGCTTTTCGAGCCGTTCCGCGATCGATGCACCGAGGGCTTTGATGTAAACGTCGATTTAGAGCGCATTGCAGTCGTGAATCAAACCACGCTACTACGCAATGAGACTCTATACATCATTAACCTGTTGCACCATACCCTGGTAAATCTCTACGGCGAGGAAGAGACCAAAGAGCGTATCGCCGGGCGCGGACAGGGAGATACGCTCTGCTATGCCACGCAAGTAAATCAAGATGCACTCGGGACGGCGATCCAGGCTGAGGTAGATTTTGCCTTTGTTGTCGGGGGAAAGAATAGCTCAAACACCTATCAGCTTTACCGTATGTGCGCTGAGTATCTTGGGGAACGGGCCTATTTTATTCAAAACGAAGAAAATGTCTCTGAGGATTTTGTGAGCCACTATGCGTTTCCGCAGAATCCGGGCGATCCCAAGCAAGGCACTAGCTATGATTGTCCATTCGATTGGAGCCATATCGATGGCCCAGTCCGTATCCTTGTCACCGGAGGAGCATCCTGTCCGGACGGAATCATCCAGCAGGTCATTTTCAAGGTGAACCAGATTATTGGCAAAGAGCGTTCACTCAAGCCCGTCGAGGCGGTGATTGATGCTCTAAATTAGTCTTTGCATGTCACTCACTCGACACTTTCTCACCCCTAAGCTTGAGTTCTCAGCGTCATCCTCCATCTAGGAAACCTATGCCGCCTGTGAACCCAAGCCCCATTCCTTGTATCGTTGCTCTAGACTATCCGTCGCGTGACGAGCTCCTTGGTTTCTTGAAAAGTGTCACCCCTCAATCTGTGCCCTGGGTAAAAATTGGCCTTCAGAGCTTTTGCCTGAATGGCCCGGGCCTTGTGCGTGAGGTTGGAGCTGCGGGCTTCAAGATATTTCTGGATTTAAAGCTCCACGATATACCGAACACCGTTGCTGGTGCGGTACGTAGCCTGTCGTCTTTGCCAATTAGTATGCTCACTCTCCATGCTTCAGGTGGATTGGAAATGATGCAGCGTGCCTTAGATATACAACAGGAACTTGCTCCTGATCTCCGGCTCCTCGGAGTGACGGTCTTGACATCCATGGATCGAAAAGGCCTGGCTGAGACGGGGATTACCAACGCGCCTGACGCCCATGTGGAGCGCCTGGCTAGTTTGGCCTTAGAAGCGGGCATGCCAGGCCTAGTATGTTCACCTTTGGAGCTGAGGAATTTACGCCAGGAATTTGGTAAGAACCCGTTTCTAGTGACACCTGGGGTGCGCCCAGCGGGGGGCGATATGGGCGATCAGAAGCGCACGATGACGCCCGCGGAGGCAGTTCAAGCCGGAGCTAGTGCTCTTGTAGTGGGTCGACCTATTACCAAGGCGGCCGATCCTGTAGCGGCCGTTAAAGGCATTCAGGAAGAGATGAGCCTGGCAATTCAGTAGTTTAATGGGACACGCTGCTATTTTTCTAGCCGCTGGCTCGGGAAGCCGCATGCGCGGTGTAGTCGATGATAAACTATTGGCCAAGATCGCGGGGAAACCTGTGTTTTCATATAGCCTGGAGGCTTTTTCGAAAGTAAATGACCTCGACCGCATCGTCGTCGTGTATCGCGATGAAGATCAGCGCTGCGAATTATTGGCATGCCTCGAAGCGCTTTCTCCCATGCCTTATGCCGTTGAATGGATTCAAGGAGGTGACGAACGACAACACTCGGTATTTAATGGCCTCGAAATACTGACTATAGCTACCGAAATTGTGCTCATCCATGACTGTGCTCGGCCACTGGTTCGAACCGAAATCATCGAAGATCTCATCATGGCTGCAATCCGGGATAGAGCAGCCGTGCTCGCCCATCGAGTGACAGATACGATAAAACAGACCCCACGGCGTAGCCGCGGTCGTCGACGCCTTGATCTCAAGGACATGCAGCGTAATCGCCTTTGGGCGATGGAAACCCCACAGGCGTTCAAATATGAGACCATTTTCGAGGCCTATCGCGAAGTGAGGTTGAATCAGGAAGTCATCACGGATGATACTGCGGCTGTTTCCAACCGCGGCATACGTGTTTCGATTGTCGAAAATCCCTATCCCAATCCAAAGATTACCGTGCCACAGGATCTCGGATATGCCGAATACCTAATAGAACACCCCGTCGACATCACAGATTTGAAAAAACTAGAGGAATGACTGCCCCTTTGCCCATTAGAATTGGATTCGGCTACGACATCCATCGCATTGAGCGCGACCGCCCTTTAGTCTTGGCCGGTGTGAAGATTCCTGGTTCCATTGGCTTGGCTGGGCACTCAGACGCAGATGTCATGACCCACGCAATCGCGGACGCGGTGCTCGGCGGAGCAGGTCTTCCAGATATTGGTCACTATTTTCCTCCCAGTGATCCGACCATCCGAGGCATCGATTCACAGAAAATCTTAGCCAAGGCGCGAGAAGAAGTGGATGCGCTTGGATATTACATTGGCAATATCGATTGCACGCTCATTGCAGAAGCTCCACGCATTGGCCCCTTTCGTGAACAAATGAAGACGGCGTTGTCTGACACCCTTGGGATCGAGCCGGGTCAAATTGGAATCAAGGCGACCTCCAACGAAGAGTTAGACGACCTCGGTCAGAGGCTGGGAATGGCTGCACACGCGGTCTGTTGCCTACTACTCAAGTAGCTTATAGTCGCATGCCCAGATCCCATTAGCCTTGTAAAGGAGGTTCGTCTAGGTAGTCTATACTGTCTCCCATAAGACAATATGTCTCAAACACCCTGCAAATCATGATCTCAGACGCAGACGCGCCCAAGAAGCTTCACAAGAACGAGTATATTAAAACAGATAGCAATTATCTGCGTGGTACTATCCTCGAAGGGCTGTCCGACTCGCTTACGGGCCAAGTTGCGGACGATGATACGCAGTTGCTAAAATTTCATGGTATTTATCAGCAGGATGATCGGGATTTGAGAAATGAGCGTCGAAAGCAAAGACTAGAGAAGCTCTTTTCTTTTATGATTCGTGTGCGTGTCCCGGGCGGAGTATCGACCTCAGAGCAATACCTCGCAATGGACCATCTCTGCGACACCTATTGTAATGGCACGCTCAAACTGACTACGCGCCAGGCCTATCAAGTGCACGGCGTTCTTAAGCACAACCTCAAGACCACGATGCAGGGTATTAACAAGGCGGCGATGGACACCATTGCTGCCTGTGGCGATGTGAATCGCAACGTCATGTGTAATCCAAATCCTCACCAGTCTGAGTTGCATGCCGACGCGTTGAAAGTGGCTTCAGACATTTCTGCCCATCTAACTCCACAAACCGGAGCCTACCATGAAATTTGGCTCGATGGAGAAAAGGTAGAGTCCAGCGAAGAAGAGGTAGAGCCCATTTACGGAAAGACTTACCTGCCTAGGAAATTTAAAATAGCCATGGCTATTCCGCCGAGTAATGACGTCGATGTCTTCGCGCATTGCTTAGGTTATATCGCTATCGTCGAGGACGGTAGGCTTGTAGGCTTTAATGTCACCGTCGGGGGCGGCATGGGTACGACCCATGGCAAGAAGGCGACCTACCCGCGATTGGCTGATGTTATGGGTTTTTGCACTGTAGACCAGGCGGTGGCTGTCGCTGAGGCAGTAGTCAAGGTGCAGCGCGATCATGGTCAGCGTGCCGACCGGACCCACGCTCGTTTCAAATACACTGTAGATGACCATGGCGTTGATTGGATTCGTGACAAGGTGGAGGGCTACCTTGATTTCAAGATGCAGCCAGCGCGCGACTACAGCTTCGACTCCATGGGGGACCGCTACGGATGGGTCGAAGGCCCCGATGGTAAGCAAAACCTCACTTTGTTCATTGAGAACGGCCGTGTGAATGACTTTGGGGACCTCAAGATCAAAACTGCCTTACGTGAGGTAGCGAAAATCCATACTGGCGACTTCCGCCTCACCGCGAACCAGAATATGATTATCGCCAACATTGATCCGGCGATGCGGGGACAGATCGAGGCAATCCTTTCTGAAAACGGCCTGGATGATACCTATGTCAAAAGCGGCATCCGTCTCAACTCAATGGCTTGTGTCGCGCTGCCGACATGTGGACTGGCTCTGGCCGAGTCTCAGCGCTACTTGCCAGAGCTGGTGACACGTCTTGAAAGCGAGCTTGAGCAAGTAGGCCTGAAAGACGAACCCATAGTGATTCGCATGACAGGGTGTCCCAACGGTTGTGCACGTCCCTTCATGGCCGAGATCGGCTTGGTCGGAAAAGCACCCAATCGCTATAATCTCTATCTTGGAGCAGCATTTGACGGATCCCGCATGAGCAAGCTTGTCAAAGAGTCAGCTAGCGAAGACGAGATCGTTGAAGTTGTGAAACCACTCTTTGGCCGCTTCGCCGCAGAGAAAGAGTCCGAAGAGCATTTTGGCGATTTTCTAATCCGCGCTGGCGTGGTGGCCCCCGTCAAAGTAGCTCGTACTGATTTTCACGACTAATTCCTTCCTTCTTGGAAAAATGATCTGAACCTTCATCGGTTTCCTGAAAGAGAAGGAGCTTTAAAAGCCGAGCCCTAGCTCGCCTATTATTGGTGAACTAAAGCCTCCGTAGATTCCTAAAGCTTGTCGGACCGTTCAATGCCTCGCCATTCATAGCCTTAGGCACTCGTATCCTACGATCACCCATTCTATCTGTCCATTCAGCAACATGTTTTTCAACGAACTGTTTAGATCCGATAACGGCTCCTTGTGTGAAATAGCGAATCCGTTGACGTAGAAGAGCAGGCGAGGGTAGGGAATGCATAATAGGCGACTCATTGTGAACACCCATCAAAAATTTATTTTTTGAGATTTCTAGACATTTAGATGCGCCTCTGAGAGCAAAACGAGTGGGTGGGGAATTAACTGCGACTGTTTCTAGTGCGCGGTGCGTTTTCGGAGCAGGGGGATAAAAGATTTAGTTCTAGATCAGAAAGATCTTCCCTCTCCGCACTAATTCCGTAACGCTTGATGATAAGATAGAAAATGACAAATTCCAAATTTGAATTACTCTTAGATAGAATCGTAAGGAGCTTATTTTATTATTCACCTTTTCGGCATTTAGTTCTTTATAAATATAGGTATGCTTTTACGCCTTCTCAATATTGCATACTTACAAGTCTTCTTACCGAAGCCATTTAGGTAGATGGTGATATCCTCGAGATCGGTTGCTATCGTGGATATACTACAGTGTTTTTGAATAAGCACCTTGATTGTTTAAACTACGCAGGCTCCTATATCGCAATTGATACTTTTGAGGGATTTACTAAATCTTCCATTGAAGTTGAAAAAAAAGAGCGGAACAAAACAAGCAAAGAGGATATCCGGGGATTGAATAAGTTCACAGTTAACTCAAAAGAATGGTTTGATTCTACAATGAAACAAAATTCTATTTCTAGAGTTAGATCAATAAAAGGAGATGTTGAGGAGCTGGACTTAATCCTTGGAGACAAAAACCATGTTTGCTTTGCATTAATCGACGTTGACTTATACAAACCGACCCTAGCAGCTCTTAATTGTATTCATGATAAGATGATTAGACGAGGCGGTGTTATCGTTGTTGATGATTGTGCAAAAAATCATGTCTATGATGGATCGAGATCGGCTCTGGAAGAATTTTGTGAATCCAAAAAAATTCAATTTGATATAGTTGAAGGTAAGCTTGGAGTTATCCGCATCAAACAAGAATGAATGAGAAGGCGGCACAGAATCTGATCCCTTCTCATCATGGAAAACGCTAACAAAGACACCTACACC